>JAPXTN010000011.1:0-11902 GCA_033812495.1 bacterium
CCCTACTTCAGCTAAGTATTTTTCTCTTCCTTTCAAGTGCAACTCTACTCTTACTTTATCTCCTTTGTTTAAAATCTTTTCTGCTGAATCAATTCTGGTTTGAATATCATTATCAGAGATGTTAAAAGACAATTTTATTGTTTTTACTTCTCCTTTTTTGCTTCCGGCAATGTTTTTTCTTTCTTTTTTCTGAAGCTGATAAAGATATTTGCCATAATCTCCTATTTTACAAATTGGGGGAACTACTTTTTCTGTTACTTGAATCAAGTCAAGGTTTTTTTCTTGAGCCATTTCCAGGGCTTTTTCCAAGGGCAAAATCCCTGCTTGCTGTCCATCAACATCTATCACTCTTACCTCTTTGGCTTTTATTTGATTATTGTATAGCGGTCGTTTATTCAAATTAATGGTGGAGGTGGCGAGTAATGAGCTCGCGTCCAGAAATTATCCAGCAATAATTCTACAAGCTTATTCCGGCTTTTTTAACGAACCATTGCCTTAAAGCCAGAAAGAAACAGCAACGGATCGGGTTCAATTTTTGCCTTCAGTTAATGCTTTTTGAACCAAGAAGCACTGACCTATCTCGCTATTAATGTCCTTAAAACTCAGCGAGAATCAGTGATAAGGACAGCATTAAGCGTAAGCTAATGCAGGTTCTTCAAATAAGTTGGCACTTATTAAAGCGTTCTCAAGGTTTTACGAGGATTGAGACCTCGGCTTGCTTTATTGTTTTCAAATTCCTGTCGAAGCGATCACCCCCGCATTTTTAATTCTCTTCTAATCGTTTTTTCAATATCTTTCTTTTTGAGAGATTCCCTTTTGTCTGCTTTTTTCTTTCCTTTAGCCAAACCAATGGAAATCTTAATTTTGCCTTTTTTAGTATAAACCGATAAAGGGATTAAAGTCAAGCCCCTTTCTTTGGATTTGCCGATTAAATAGTTTAATTCTTTTTTGTGAAGAAGAAGCTTTCTGTCTCTTTGGGGGTCATAATTTTGAGACAAGTTTAAGGGCTGGTAAGCTGGGATATTAGCTCCTGTCCAAAAAGCTTCTGTTCTGCCTCGGTTGTTTTTCTTAAGCATAATGTAAGAACCAGCCAGACTACTGCCTCTAGTTTTTAACGATTTAACTTCTTGGCCATTCAAAACCAAGCCAGCTTCAAACTTTTCCAAAATATTGTAATCAAAGTTTGCTTTTTTGTTTTCTGTTAAAATCATGTTTTCATTTTATCTGATTTTCTGATAAAATAAAAGCGCTTTATGGAAGCCAGAAAAGAAATTAAAGAATTAACAGAAAAAGCCATTAAAAAACTTTATGGTCTGGATTTTTCAGTTCAAGTTTTGATTCCCAAGGATAAGTCGCTGGGAGATTATGCGATAAGTTCGGCTTTGGGAATAAAAAGAGAGAAAAAGGCCTTGGAAATTGCCGCTGAAATAAAGGAAGAAATTAAGAGTGATGTTTTTTCAAAAATTGAAGTGATTGAGCCAGGATTTATTAATTTTTTTCTTTCCCCTGAATTTTTAAAGCAAGAACTTTTAAAGAAAGAGTTTTTTGATTCTTTGGACATTGGTCAAGGAAAGAAAGTTCAAGTTGAGTTTGTTTCTGCCAATCCCACTGGTCCTTTAACCGTGGGCAACGGCCGAGGAGGTCCTTTTGGCGATGTTTTGGGAAATGTTTTGAAAAGGGCTGGCTTTAAAGTAGAAAAAGCTTATTACATCAATGACTATGGTCAGCAGATTTTGGCTTTGGGCCGTTCCATTCTTAAGCAGAGCAAAGAGTATTCGGGCAAGTATATTGATGATTTAGGTCTGCGCGTCAAAGAATCTGATCCTTATCTTGCTGGCAGAAAAGGAGCCCAAATCATTTTAGAAGAAATGATAAAAAAGACCATTGAAGGGCTTGGTATTAAATATGACGAATGGTTTTCTGAGGCAAAACTGCACGAAAAAGGCGAAGTTGACAAAACGATTGATCTTTTAAAGAAAAAGGGTTGGCTTTATGAAAAAGAGGGAGCAACCTGGTTTAGGGCTACTGCTTTTGGAGATGAAAGAGACAGAGTTTTGATTAAATCAAATAAAGAAAAGACTTATTTGGCCGGAGACCTTGCTTATCATAGATACAAATTTGAAAAGAAAAAATTTGATAAAGTCATTAATGTCTGGGGAGCTGACCATTACGGAGATGTTGTGGGTTTAAAAGCAGGAATGGAAGCTTTGGGCCATAAAGACAAGACAGATATTGTCCTTTTACAATTTGTTACAGTGATTAAAGAAGGAAAGCCGGTAAAAATGTCTAAAAGGTTGGGAACAGCTATTATCATGGATGATTTGCTGGAGGAATTGAGTCCTGATGTAATCAGATTCTTTTTTTTGGCCAAAGCGGCAAATACTCATCTTAATTTTGATATGGATTTGGCCAAAGAGCAGTCGGAAAAAAATCCTGTTTATTATATTCAGTATGCCTATACCAGAATTTGCGGTATTTTAAAAAAAGCCGGCCAATTTAAAAAAACTGGCAATCTAGATTTATTAATTAATGAAAAAGAGATTGAGCTGATGAAACAGATTTACAGAATCAGGGAAACTATTGAAGATACGGCTACTGATTACCAACTGCAAAGAATTCCTCAATATGCTATTGACTTGGCAGCTTCTTTCCACAGGTTTTATCAAGAATGTCAGGTTTTAACAGAAAAAGAAGATTTAAAAAAGCAGAGATTGACTTTGGTTTCTTTAACTAAGAATGCTTTAAAACAAGTTTTGGATTTAATGGGCGTTTCTGCTCCAGAAGAAATGTAACTGCATATATTCAGAAACATAATGGAAAATGTGATGGATTTGAGCTTTATCTCTGCTTGACAACCTTTTGTGTTGGCCTAAGCAGTACTGAAGATCCTAACTGCACCAACCTCAATGCCGCTCTCTCAGATTTCACCCTTCCCCGCGACCCCAGCTACAAGCCAGGCAACAAGGAGTTTTGCTATATGTACAAATCAGACGGCACTACCTTTGCGGGTCAGAGCCCGTTCTTTGGGTTTCGGTGCGCCCGGTAGTCTTGGAAACCGGCCACATTTTTACATCTTCTTGAAAAATTTTGCTTTTGGTGATACATTCTTTACGGTTATTTAACAAAAAAGTGTGGTAAGAATGAAGAAAAGATTGACAGAAAAAGATGCTGAAAGGCTAAGGGGATTGGAGATTCTTGATGTTGCTGATGCAGAAAACAGCTTTGTGCTTGTTTTAAGCAACGGAAGCGTAATGAGGATTAAAATGGGCAGCGATGTTGACTTTAATCCTTGCCCTGTGGCTTTGGTAGAGCTTGACGGGAGAACAATTTGGACAGACTAATGTCTGTCTTTTTATTGCCTTCTTTTTTAAAAAATGCTAATCTGTAAACATGAGTTTGGCTCTGAAGAACAAATACTTTCTTTTAAGGCACGGCCAGAATAATCATCAGGCAGAAAGGCCAAACTTTACTTATCTTTATCCTGATAATGATCCGCCTTGCTTTTTGACTAATCAAGGAATTGAAGAAGCTAAAAAAGCAGGAGAAGTTCTTAAAGGAAAAGGAATAGGCCTCATTTATTCTTCTGATATTTTAAGAGCTAGGGAAACAGCAAGAATTGTGGCAGAGATAATTGGGGAAAAAGAAATAATATATGATACAAGATTAAGAGACATTAACTGGGGAGTTTTTGCTGGAAAAGATAAAGAGCATGCTTGGGGCTTTTTTAATAATAATGCCTTGGAAAAGTTTGAAACTCCTCCTCCTCAAGGAGAAAGCTGGAATCAATGTTTGGAAAGAATGGTTGGCATTTTAAGAGAAATTGAGAATAATTTTCAAAACAAAACGATTTTAATTGTTTCTCACGGAGACCCTTTATGGCTTTTAGAAGGATATGTTAAAGAATTAAGCAAAGAAGAATTGGTTAGGCAAAGGCAGGAACAAGGAGTCCTGGGTACAGGAGAAATAAGGGAATTATGATAAATGAAGAAAAAATACTAGAGTTTTGGGAAAAGGAAGATATTTTTCATAAAACTATTGAGAACAGGAAAAACCACCCCTTTTTTAGTTTTTATGACGGCCCTCCGTTTGCTACTGGCAAGGCTCATTACGGTCATATTTTGATAACTACTATTAAAGATGCTGTTTTAAGATACTGGACAATGCAGGGCTATCAAGTTCCTCGAAGGGTTGGCTGGGATTGTCATGGTTTGCCTGTAGAAAATCTTATTGAAAAAGAGCTGGGCATTAAGAATAAAAAACAGATTGAAGAATTGGGGATTGAAAAGTTTAATAATGCTTGCCGCAATTCTGTTTTTACCTGTGTTAATGATTTCAAAGAAACTTTGAAAAGAGTTGGCCGCTGGGCTGATTATGACAAGTCATATTCCACCATGGACAACAACTATATTGAATCTGTCTGGTGGGTTCTTTAACAGCTTTGGGACAAAGGGCTGGTGAAAAAAAATTATCGGGTCTCTCCTTATTGTCCAAGATGCGGCACAGCTTTGTCCAATTTTGAAGTTAATCAGGGATACAAAGAAGTTAAAGATGAGTCAATTTACGTTAAATTTAAACTGCAAGGAAAAGAAGAATATTTTCTTGTTTGGACAACTACCCCCTGGACACTGTTAGGCAATGCCGCTTTGGCGGTAAACAAAGATTTGCAGTATTGTTTAGTAGAGAATCAGGGTAAGAGATATATTCTGGCCAGGGACAAATTGAATGTTTTGCAGGGTGATTATGAAATAATCAAAGAAATGAAAGGAGAGGAATTGATCGGCGTTGAATATCAGCCGTTGTTTTCTGATAAGGTATTAAAAGTTCTTAGCGGAGATTTCGTTTCTAATGAAGAAGGAACAGGAATTGTCCATATCAATCCAATGTATGGAGAAGATGATTTTAATCTGGCCAAAGAGAACAATCTTCCTTTAATTCATACAATTGATTTGGCCGGTAATTTTAAAGAAGAAGTAAAAGAGTTTAAAGGAATGTTTGTCAAAGATGCTGACCCTAAAATAATTGAGCATCTTCAAGGCAGAGGGTTGTTTTACAAAGCAGAAACAATTGTTCATGAATATCCTTATTGCTGGAGATGCGATACTCCTCTTTTGTATTATGCTTTGGAGAGCTGGTATGTTTTAGTTACTCAGGCAAAAGAAGAACTAATTCAAAATAATGAAAAAATTCACTGGGTGCCTGAGCATATTAAAAAAGGAAGATTTGGCAAGTGGCTGGAAGGGGCAAGAGACTGGAACTTTTCTAGAAGCAGGTTCTGGGGAGCGCCTCTTCCTATTTGGCAGTGCGAAGAATGTAATGCTCAGGTTTGTCTTGGCAGTTTGGAAGAATTAAAGCAACAGCAGGTCAGGGACTATGAATTAAAAGATCTTCATCTTCCATATATTGATGAGGTAAAATTGAAATGTCCTCAATGCGGAAAAGAAATGAAAAGAACTCCTGAAGTTTTTGACTGCTGGTTTGAATCAGGTTCAATGCCTCTGGCTCAATGGCACTATCCTTTTGAAAACAAGGAATTGGTGGAAAAAAACTTTCCTGCTGATTTTATTGCCGAGGGCCTGGATCAAACTAGGGGCTGGTTTTATACCCTCCATGTCTTGGCTACGCTTTTAACCTTGGAAGATATTGGTTTGGGAAAAAATCAGCCAGCTTTTAAAAATGCGCTAGTTAATGGATTGATTCTTGATGAAAGGGGAAGGAAACTGAGTAAAAAATTGAAAAATTATCCTGACCCTCAGGATATCTTTGACAAATACGGCGCTGATGCTTTAAGAATGTTTTTATTAAGCTCTGCTTCAGTCGGAGAGGACTACCGCTTTTCTGAAGAAAGAGTTAAAGAGGTTTGGAGAAAGACAATTTCTTCTTTAGAAAATTGTCTGGCTTTTTATGAGGCCTACAAAACAGAACCAACAGAGGAAATAAAGCCAGAAAATATTTTAGACCAGTGGATTCTTTCTAGAATAGAAAAAATAAACGAAGATATTGTTAATTTTATGAGCCAGTACGAATTAACCAAAGCAGCAAGGCTCTTTTACGGATTTTTAGATGATTTATCTAATTGGTATATCAGACGTTCTAGAAAAAGGTTTAGGCAGGACAAACAAACTCAGGCTGTTCTTCGCTATGTTTTAATAAAATTGAGCAAATTGATTGCCCCCTTTACTCCCTTTGTTGCTGAAGAAATGTTTAGTCGTTTCGGCCAGAAGGAAGAAAGTGTGCATTTATGCGATTATCCAAAACCAGATAAAGAATATTTTTATGATAAATTAGAGCAGGAAATGGCTGAAGCTAGAAGCATTGTCAATCTGATTTTAGCAGAAAGGTCAAAACAAGGAATAAAAGTAAGGCAACCCCTGCTTTCTGTAAAAACAAAAAAACAAATCAGTCCAGAATTGATTGAACTGGTAAAAGAAGAAACAAATATTAAAGAGGTTATCTTTGACCAGGCGTTGGAAAATGAGATTGAATTAAATACTGAAATTACGCCCGAGCTTAAAGAAGAAGGACTGATAAGAGAAATTATCCGTCAGATTCAGCAAATGAGAAAAGAACAGGGCTTGATTTCTCAAAACAGAATATCAGTGCTCTACCAAAAATCAGATTTTTTTGATATGATATTATTAAAGAACAAAAGCAAGATTCTGAAAGAAGTTTTGGCCGATGATTTTAAAGAAGAAGAAGTTAAAGAAGGAAAAGAGATAGCAATTGATGGCCAAAAGATAATATTAAAAATAATTAAAAAATAACAACATGAACAAAGATTTTTCTTTTCCCCTTGAAAGGTCAAAGCAAAAACAGGATTTTGGCTCTTCTCATATAAGATTTAAAGACGATAAAGGCCAAGAGAAAAAGCTGGGAGACAAAGATTACTTTGAAGCTTTAAGAACAAAAGAAGATACAAGAGACAGGGCAACCAAAGAGCTGGAAAACTTAAAGATGCGTTTTTCAAAGAATCCTGACCGCGCGGAAATGCTGAATAAATTATTAAAAAAAGATGAATAAGAAGTTAATCATAATATCAATAGCAGTTGTTTTAATAATTTTGGCTGTTTTTTTCTGGCAAAGAATGTCTTTTTCCAAAGAAAGTTTGAAGGTGGAGATTTTGGGTCCAGAAACAGCTTCTTTGGGCGAAGAACTGGAATATGTTTTGAAGTTTAAGAACAACGGGACAGTCAGGCTGGAAAAACCAGAGCTTTTCTTTGAGTTTCCTGAAGGTTCAATTTTTGAAGAGGACAGCAGAATTAAAAGAATGACGGCTGAACAATTGGGCGGAGATATTTATCCTGGCGAAGAAAGAACTTTTAAATTTAAGGCTCGTCTTTTGGGCAAGGAGAATGAAATAAAAACCGCTAAAGCAACCATCAGCTTTCAGCCCAAGGATTTAAAATCAAGAAGCGAAGTTTCTACTACCTTTACCACGATTTTAAAAAATGTTCCTATTGATTTTTCTTTGGATATGCCGGCAAAGACAGGGGGCGGCAAAGCTTTTACCTTTAAGATTAATTATTCTTCTAATGTTGATTATCCTTTGACTGATTTATCCTGTATTATTCAATATCCCGATGATTTTGAGTTTCTTTATTCCCAGCCCAAGGCCTTGGAAAATAATCAGTGGGATATTCCCATTTTAAACGAATTGGGAACAGGAAAAATAGAAATATCCGGGATTTTAAACGGAGATCCAGGAGAGCAAGAGGTCTTTAAGGCCAGAATCGGCATTTGGCAGAGCGGCAATTTTATTGTTTTAAAAGAAGCAATGAAAGGAGTGGAGATAGCCTCTTCTTCCTTGTATTTAAGCCAAAAGATAAACAATAAAGAAGATTATGTTGCTTATCCCGGAGACCAGCTTCATTATGAAATATCTTTTAGGAATTTAACTGATAATATTTTAAGCAATCTTGCTCTTATCGTCCGTTTAGAAGGAAGCAGCTTGGATTTGAACTCAATTAAAGCTCCTGATGGAAAGTTTCAGGCCGGAGATAATTCTATTGTCTGGGAAGGAATTTCTGGTTTGGATTTCTTAGACCCTGGCGAAGAAGGAAAGGTTGAGTTTTGGGTGAATGTTAAAAATAAATGGACAATAAAGAGTTTGGCTGAAAAGAATCCAAACATTAAAAGCAAGATAACTATTGGTGAAACGCGGCAAGAGTTTTTGACCAAGGTTGGCACTTTTCTTGGCGCGGAACAAAAACTTTCTGTGGACAATAAATATTTTGAAAACTCCGGACCCTACCCATTAGAAGCAGGCGAAAAAACTTATCTTGCCGTTGAATGGACAGCCGCTTCTTCATACAATGACGCTGGTTCAGCGGTAATGACCACTGTTTTGCCCGAGAGTGTTGTTTTTGAAGGAAAAATTTGGCCTGACGGGGTTGATCTTGTTTACAATAAAGATACGAGCGAGCTGGTCTGGTCAATAGGAACGATAGAAGCTGGAAGCGGAACCTTGAAGCCAGCCAAATCTTGCGCTTTTCAGATTTCAGTGCAGCCAGAAACAACAGAGCAGGATATAATTATTTTAGGTCCGGCTCAGCTTTCTGGAACCGATGAATGGACTGGTGAAAAATTGACTGCCAAGACAGAAACACTTTACGGAGAAGTAAAAAAATAATATGAATGTTTTAAAAGATAAAATGGTGAGGTTTTTGTTGATTGTTTTTATTGTTCTTGTTTTTTATTCAATTCCTTTGCTTATTTTCAAAGACATGCAGAAAAAAATAATAAATCTGGAAATCAAGGAAGACCTTAATCAGCTCAGTATGTGGGCTCAGCTTTATAATAATAAATATAGAACTTACCAGGGGATAGAAAACAATGAAGAGGTTAAAAAATTGGTGGACAGGTTAAACTCTCTCCAGGCTGATTGCCAGCTTGTTATAAGCGAGAGAGGAGACAGGTTTTGCGCTAAAACCAAAGTGTTTGACAAAAAGATAAAAAATTGGTGCGTTGACAGCTTTAAATATTCGGGCCCAGCTGTTAATAACTGCGATTATGGCAAAGAAATCAAATGTGAATAATGAAGATTTGGAGAAAATAGTTTCTTTTGCCAAAAGAAAAGGATTTGTTTTTCCTTCTTCAGACATTTATGGCGGATTAGCCGGTTTTTATGATTTTGGTCCCTTGGGAGCGGCGATGAAAAACAATATCAAGAAAAGTTGGTGGAAAAAAATGGTGCAGACAAGAAATGATGTAGTTGGTCTGGACAGCGCTATTATTATGAATCCCCGGGTTTGGGAAGCTTCTCTTCATACCGAGAACTTTACCGACCCTTTGGCTGAATGCAAAGAATGTCATAAAAGATTTAGAGCCGACCATCTGGAAGACAAAAGCCAGTGTCCGGAATGCAAAGGAGAATTGATTCCTCCCCGCCAGTTTAATTTAATGCTTAAAACATTTATCGGTCCGGTGGAAGATGAGGCCAGCAGGGCTTATTTGCGTCCGGAAACAGCTCAAGGCATATTTATTAATTACAAAAATATTATAGACACTCAAAGAGTGAAAATTCCTTTCGGCATTGCTCAGATTGGAAAATCTTTTCGCAACGAAATCACTCCCGGCAATTTCATTTTTCGGACCAGAGAGTTTGAGCAAATGGAAATGGAGTATTTTGTTAAACCAGGCGAAGATGAAAAAGCTTTTGATTACTGGGTGGAAGAAAGAATGAAGTGGTATTTAGAGGATTTGGGAATTAGAAAAGAAAAATTGAGGATAAGAAAGCACGAAAAAAAAGAATTGGCTCATTATGCCAAAACCTGTGTTGATGTGGAGTATGATTTTCCAGGCATGGGCTGGGCAGAGATAGAAGGCATTGCCAGCCGAACTGATTTTGATTTAAAACAGCACCAGAAATTTTCTGGGCAGGACCTTTCCTATTACAATAATGAAACCAAGGAAAAATTCCTTCCTTTTGTCATTGAGCCGTCAGCTGGAGTGGAAAGAGCAATGCTGGCTTTGCTTTGCGATGCTTATCAGGAAATTGAAGGGGGAAGAACGCAGACAACAGAACAGACAAAAGAAACAGAAATTCTTTTAAAATTAAACAAAAAGATTGCTCCAATTCAGATAGCGGTCTTGCCTTTGGTAAAGAACAAGGAAGAGATAAGAGAAAAAGCAGAAAGCATTTATTGCTTGCTGAAAAATTATTTTTTCTGCCAATATGATGAAGCAGGCACAATTGGACGCAGATACCGCAGGCAGGACGAAAGCGGAACTCCTTTTGCCCTGACCGTTGATTTTGATACCCTGAAAACAGAAGATGTTACGGTCAGAGACCGCGACACCATGGAACAGGAAAGAATAAAGATAGATAAATTGGTAGAATATTTTAAGAATAAATTTGAAAATGATTAAGATTCCCTATACTTTAAAAATAATTTTGCCAGTAATCGGCTGGGGGCTTCTTTGCAGTTTTTTTTCCTATACCCTTATCTTTACCGCCGGCAGTTTAAGCGGTCCTGCCCAGATGTTTTTCCTGTGGGGAACCCCTTTTTGTTTATTGTTTTTAGGGCTGTTTTTCTTTTTAAGATACGGTCTGGGTTTGTTTTACGGCAACGAGGTAGAGATTATTAATAAAAATGTAAGCAATGACCAGAAATTAAATTTTGACCTGAGCAAGGAAGAAATAAAAGAAACCCTTAAAGCTTTGGTGAGTTTTTGCCGCGATGTTTATCTTTTTTCTTTTGCTTCTGGTTTAATGGCAGTAGCTTTTGTTTCTTTTGGAGTTTCTTTGCTGGGAGCTTACTGGGTGTCTTTTTTGGTAGTTTTAGCTTCAGGCCTGATTGGGTTGTTCTTTTTTACTTCTTTCAGCCTGTTTTTTTCCCAGCAAGTGGTTTTTCCTTTAATTAAACAAGGTCGGGAACTTCTTTTTAAAAAAGGAGAAGTTGCTGAAGACATTGTTTTATCCAGCCTTAAATCCAAGTTTTATTTCGTCTTCCTCTTTCCTTTTTTCGCTGTTTTGGTAATATTAGTTTGCGTTCGCCCTGTTGATTTTAATATTATTGTTTTGATTTTAATCGGCCTGACCATGGCTTTAATCATCGGCCGGGTTATTTACAGCTATCTTTACCGTTCTTTTTATGAAATAGATAAATTCAGCCGCACCTTGGATGTAGACAAAAAGAATGTTTTTATGGTTGGCAGTTTGGATAAAGAATTGGTTGATTTGGGCAATAATTTCAGCAAACTTTCAGAAAAGCTTTATTCTTTGAAAAAAGAATCAGATAAATCAAAAGAAGAGTTGCAGAAAAGGGTGGCAGAGCTGGAAAAGTTTTTTGACTTTACTGTGGAAAGAGAATTAAAAATGAGAGAACTTAAAAATAAATTAAAAGCATGTTCAAAAAAACAATCCTCAAAAACGGATTAAGAATAGTTACTGTTCCTGAGAAAAGCGCTAAAGCGGCAACAGTGTTGGTGGTGGTTGGAGCTGGTTCTGAATATGAACGCAAAGACCTTTCCGGCCTTTCTCATTTTCTGGAACATATGTTTTTTAAGGGAACAAAAAAATTAGAAAAGCCAAAAGATGTGGCTGAGTTTTTGGACAGAGTGGGAGGAGATTTTAATGCTTTTACCGGAGAAGAGTATACTGGCTATTATGCCAAGGTAAACGCTGAGCATTTAGACATTGCCTTGTCTTGGGTTTCTGATATTTTTCTTAACTCCCGTATTCCTGCCCAAGAAATTGAAAAAGAAAGAGGAGTAATTATTGAAGAGCTGCATATGTATAATGACAATCCCCAAATGCATATTAGCCAGCTTTGGAAAGAAGTTTTTTATGGAGACCAGCCGGCAGGGTGGGATATCGGCGGAACAAAAGAAACGGTTTCCAAAATTAAAAGGCAAGACATTCTTAATTATATTTCTTCGCAGTACACCTCTGAAAATACCGTAG
>JAPXTN010000012.1:0-11377 GCA_033812495.1 bacterium
AATTAATCACCTGTTTTCAATGAATTTATCCCACATCTCCTTGGGACGATAACGGGGAGAGCCTAATTGACAAAGCGGACACTCGCTTGGCGAACTAGACCAAACCAGCTTTTTCATCAAAGCAACAACTTGACAGCTGTTTTTATCAAACTTTGCTGGCCGATAAATAATAGTTCCTACCAGAGGGAAAAACTCTACTGGATAAGGATTGTCACGGACAATCGCTTCTTTCACCGCCCTTACTGTTGTAAATGTAGTAATAATGTCTTCTATCTCCAGAATTAAAGAACCCTTAGGAATTTCTATTCTTTTAAAAGACATTTGGTGAGGTTGAGAAGTTTTTTCAGTAAAAGCATGTTCTGTTCCTAACTGCTTCGCCACTTCATAAGAAAAAGTAATGGCTCCATAAGCAGAACCAACTACCCAGTCAGGAAAAGAATCTTCTATTCCCGCTTGCTTTAATTTGCTACACAATAGCCTAGCCAATTCTTCTACCAGAATTGGGTCGGATAAAATTCGTGAGCAATTGAAGTAAGCATTGCTACACAGCCCACTGGTTAATTCCACATGGGGCTCTGCCGGATCACCACTATGGACCCAGCAAGCTTTTCTTTCCTTGAAAATCTTTTCAACGCTTATCATTTTCTATCACCCCAATTTTAAAGGGCTAATTTTTTATACCAAAAGAAAAAATATTTGTCAAAATCAATCTTGACAATTACAAAAATCATAGTATTATTAAAATATGCCCTTTGAAATCATTAATGCCGTTATTGGCATAGTGGTGGGCGTTCTTGCCGGCTATATCGGCTGGAAAGAACTCACTGTATGGTCAACAGAAGAAATGGTAGAATCAGGACTTTCCCGATTCCTCAAAAAATCAAATCTAACCAAATTGGCCGATTTGATTATCATTATCATTGCTGGCATTGGCATAATTTCAGGAATCTTCCTGGTTATAACGGCTTTAATTGGCGGAGACGTGGTAATAACCATACCTCTTGGTTGTGCAGGAGTTATTATTGGTTGGAGATTACTCCAAAAAAATTCAGAAGGAAACTTTCAAGCAGCTATCATTATCGTTGCCTCACTCAGCGTTCTACTACTACTATGGTTCTTCCTCGTCTGGCTTTCTCGAGCCCTAATCCGCCTCTTCTTCCTCAGCCTCTTTATTTAAAAATAGGGGCTCTTTTTTTTATTCCCTTGGCTTCATCAAAGGAAAAAGAATAACCTCTCTCAAAGAATCTGAATCAGTAAGAATAGAAACTAGACGGTCAATACCCATACCAAAACCAGCAGCTGGAGGCATGCCATATTCTAAGGCCTCAACAAACTCTTTATCAGACCTTTGGGCTTCTTCAAACCCTCCTTTAAACATTTTTTCTTGTTCTTTAAATCTTTTCTCTTGCTCTATTGGGTCATTTAATTCAGAAAAAGCATTAATAATTTCTGCTCCGCCAACTATTGCTTGAAAACTGGCCAATTTTTGAGAATCAATATTTTTAGCCAAAGGTTGAAAGCCATAAGGATGGTGGGTAACAAAAGTTGGTTGAACTATTTTTGGTCGGCAATATTTTTTGTAAATCTCATCAGCGATATTAGCCTTATCGGTTCCTTTAGGTATTTCAATGCCCAATTCTTTAGCTTTATTGGCCAAAGCTATTTCATTTATTTCCTCATATTTGATGTCTGTATATTTTTCCAGCAAAGCAAAAAACTCAATTCTTTCCCACGGCTTTTTAAAACTAATTTTCCGGCCTTCGCATTCAATGTCTGTTTTCTTTAAAGTATTTTTCAAAATAGTTTCAAACATTTCTTCAGTTAATTTCATCAGTTGTTTATAATCAGCGTAAGCCCAATAAAACTCCAGCATGGTAAAATCAGGATTATGAAACTTGTCTAATCCTTCATTTCTGAAGCACTTCCCTATTTCATAAACTTTTTCAAATCCTCCGATAAGCAATCTTTTCAAATATAGTTCCGGAGAAATCCTTAAAAACAAATCCATGTCTAAGGCATTAAGATGAGTTTTAAACGGCTTGGCTCGAGCTCCTCCATACATTGTCTGCAAAATAGGAGTTTCTACTTCTAAAAATCCTTTTTGGTCAAGAAACTTTTTTATCTCTTTAATTAAAGCTGAGCGCGTTTCAAACTTTTTCCTGACCTCTGGAGAAAAAATCAAATCAAGGTATCTTTTTCTGTACCTCTCTTCAATGTCTTTCAAGCCATGCCATTTTTCAGGCAAAGGTCTTAGGCTCTTAGCAATCATTTTAAAATCCTTGCCTTCAATTGTTTTCTCTCCTCTTTTGGTTTTAAAAAGAAACCCCTTTACTTCAATAAAATCTCCGATATCAAAATATTCAAGAAAAAATTGATAATTCTTTTCCCCTATTTTATCCTTAGCAAACAATGCCTGGATTCTACCTGTTCCGTCTTCAAAATCAAAAAAGGTTAAAGAGCCGTGAGACCTCATTGTTCTTATCCTTCCCACTAAAATAACTTCTTGTTTTTTAATTTTATTAAAATTGCTTAAAACCTGACTGATTTGGTGAGTCCTTTTAATACTGATAGGATAAGGAGAAAAACCAAGATGCTCAAGCTTTTGCCTTTTTTTAATCCTGTTTTTCCTAATTTCCTCAGACACTGGCATATTATTCAATCTTCAAAATCTTGTACTTAATAATGCCCTTGGGTGTACGTATCTCTACCTCTGCTCCTTTGGGTTTATTTAAAAGAGCCTGACCCAAAGGAGATTTAAAAGAAAGCCTGCTTTCTAAAGGATTGGCTTCTTCTTCTCCCACTATCTCAAAACATTGTTCGCTTACACCGTCAGACAAAACGACCGAAGAGCCAATTTGCACCCAGCCCTTATGATTTTCTTCTTTTTTTATAATATGGGCGGCATTAATAAACTTTTCCAGTTCTGCTATTTTCCCTTCTAGAAAAGCTTGATTTTCTTTGGCTTCATCATAAGCAGCGTTCTCTGACAAATCGCCAAAAGAAATTGCTTCTTTCAGCTGTTCGGCTACCTTGTTTCTTTCCTCTTTTTTCAGCCTTTCCAGTTCTTTTTTGAGCTTATCCAGCCCTTCTTGAGTAATATAATTTCCTTCCATAATAATTATTATTCCCCTAATATATCATATTTAAAGAACAAATCAATACCCTCTGCTAAAATAATAGGAAAGAAGTTCTTTAACAATAACATTAACCAGCAACTTTTCATAAGGCACGCTTTCAATTATAGCAGAAATAACTATTTCCGGCTTTTCATAAGGAGCAAAAACAGTTAAAAGATTATGATAAACATTGGGCTTGGAAGTTTCTGCTGTTCCGCTCTTGGCGGCTGAAGTAACAGAAAGATAGCTTAAAGAATGAGCTGTCCCCGAAGGAGAAAGAACTGTTTCCCTCATTCCTTCCCTGACTGCGCTTAAAAAACTATTTTCCGCTATTTCTTCTTTTATAACCTCTGGAGCAAACTCTTTAATTATATTATTGTTTTGGTCAACAATACTTTTAACCAATTGAGGTTTAACTATTTTTCCGCCATTAGCAATAGCAGAATAAGCAACAGCCAATTGCAAAGGTGTGGCTTTTAAATAACCCTGGCCAATAGAGATATTGTAAGTATCGCCCGGATACCAACCATATCCTGTCTTTTCTTTTTTCCATTCTGGCGTAGGAACAAAACCAGCTGTTTCCCCTTCCAAATCAATTTCTGTTGTTTTGCCAAAACCAAATAAATCAAGGACGCTGTCAATCTTTTCCACTCCCAATCCTTTGATATTGCCATAACCTCCGCTGATAGTGTAAAAAAACACATCGCAGGATTCAGCAATGGCTTTTTTTAAATTAACATAGCCATGCGCTTTCCAGTCATTTTTAAATGTTCCGTCTTTTAAAGCAATCCCTCCTTGACAATAAATAGTTGTTTCTGGAGTAATGATTCCTTCCTTCAATGCTTCAACGGCAATAAATGGTTTAACTGTTGAACCGATAGCATATTCTCCAGCGATAGCCCGGTTAAAAAAAGATACGCTCGGGTCATTGAGAATTTTTTGATATTCTTCTTCGCTTAAATTTTTTGAAAAGATATTATTATCATAAGAAGGAAGAGTAAGCATAGTTAAAATAGCTCCGCTGTTCGGGTCCATTACAATAACCGTGCCTGATTTAGCTCCTGAATCCCGAAGCACCGGAGCCATAATCTCAGCTGCTTTTTCCTGCAAATCCATATCAATATTAAGAACAACATTTTTGCCTGATTCTGGAGCTTGTTTCATTTCTTCTTTGACAACATTGCCGTAAACATCTTTTTCGGTTTCAATAATTCCAGCTATTTCTTTCAAATCTTCGTTATAATACTTTTCAATGCCTGCCCCTCCTTGTCCATCAGCTCTAGAAACATAACCAAGAATATGAGCAAAATCAGGACCAGAAACATATTCTCTTTCTTGATTCTTTTTAATGTAAAAAGCTTTGAAGTCATTTTCTCTTGCCTTAAAAACAATTACTTTTTCCTTGTCTAAATCAAAAGCCACAACAAATTCTTTTTTGTCCTTTTCTTTTTCAATCATTGCTTTTAGCTCGCTTAAAGGCAGATTAAGGATATTGGCTATTTCAACTTCTTCTCTTTCTCCAGCCCCCTCTTCTTTAAAGAGTAAATCTAAATTACAGATCAAATCAAAACTTTGAGTGTTGGAAACTAATTGCTTAAGATTGCGGTCATAAATTATCCCCCGTTGAGCTTCCACCTCTTTAAAAACAAATTTATTCTTTTTGGCTTTTTCTGAATAATATGCTCCCTGAACTATTTGATAGTAAAAAGAAACAAAAAGAAAAACAAGAATAATAAACAAAAAAACAAAAGACATTATGCGGAAATTTCTATTAGATAAAGCAATTTCCATTTTATCGTAATACTTGTCTTTTTTCTTTGCCAAAGCATCCAGAAAAATATCGTCTGTCTCTATTTCTCTATCTCGCCTTTTTACTTTTAAAGTTTTTTTAGGAAATCCTAACATACCTTAATAAAAAGAATTTTATCAAAATGGAAAGAGAAACCAAAAGCAAAGTAATTGAACCAAAAAAATAAGGAGAAAAAATATCTGAAAGAAAGCCAATCAAAAAAGCGCAATAAATTCCGATATTTGATTTTGGGTCTTCAAAAATGTTTATTATTAAAACCAAAAGCGCAGAAAAATTAAGCTGAACAATGCTGAAAAATGGCAAAAAACTCATTTGAAAAAAATAAAAGAAGAAAAGAAAAAAGGTCCAAAGCAATATCTTAAAAAAACTCTTAATCATTGATTATTTTCGCTGTTTTAATGACAAAAACTCTGTCCAGCTGGGATAAATTAAAGGCCGGCTCAATGTCAGCCCGAATAAAGGCCTCATTGTCTAATTTTTTAATATTTCTAACCTGCCCTACCACTAGACCAGAAGGATAAATTCCTCCCAAAGCGCTAGTGCAAACCAAAGCTCCTTCGTTTAATTCTTTATCTTTGGGAAACAAATCCAGAATCATTTTTAAATTACCTTGCCCTTTAGCCAAAGCAAAAAGGCCCTGAACTTCAACATCAATAGCGCTGTCTTTATTGGTAATCAAAGCAACCCGGGAAAAAGAATCATAGACATCAGCAACCTTGCCAATTAAAATCTTATCGGCCAGTATTACTGGAAAATCTTTTCTCACTCCGTCGTTTTTTCCCTTATTGATTAAAATAGAATCTTCAAAAACAATGCCCTGAAAAGTAAAAACATTTTTAGCTGTTGCTTGAGCCAAAATTAAATCAAACTCTTTATCCATTCCCAAATCCAAAGCTTGGCGAAGAAATCTGTTCTCTTCTTTGATTTCTTCTAAATTAGCTAGTTGAGACAAAAGTTTTTGATTTTCCTGAGTAAGCTCTTTTATTCTTTCATCTGTTTTCAAAGATTGGCCAGAATGCCAAAACATTGTTTGCAGATTAATTGATTGGTTATAAAAAAAACTTTTAATTTGACTGGAAAAAATTACCAAAACAGCAAAAATTATTAACAAAACAGCCCAAAAAATCAATCTTTTTTTAATAAGATTATGAATCATTCTTTTATTATATTCAATCCATTGAAAAAAGCAAACAAAAACTCCTTTCAATCTTTAATACGGGGGCAACCTACTTTCGCGGAAACCACTATCATCGGCCTAGGAAGATTTCACTTCCGAGTTCGGAATGGAATCGGGTGGAGCACTTCCAGTATTACCCCCATATTAAAAACAAAAAGGAGTTTAAAGAAAGAATAAAGCTATTAATTGCTAGCCAAAAAGATTTTTTAACCCAATTAGTAGCGCTCGGCTCAACTCTTTACAGAGCTTACACCTGCGCCCTATCAAGGTCATCATCTTTAACCTGGGTAAAAGTTCTAATCTTGGAGTGGGCTTCGAGCTTAGATGCTTTCAGCTCTTATCCCGTCCTAACATAGCTACTCAGCGATGCCGCTGGCGCGACAACTGATACACCAGAGGTTAGTTCATCCTGATCCTCTCGTACAAAGGACAACTCTCCTCAAAACTTAACGCCTGTGGTAGATATGGACCAACCTGTCTCACGCATGTTCTTCACTTGTTACCAAGTGCATGGACTATACCACCACCCTGCCCATGCAGGGGATCGACATATTAGCCATTACTTTTCATAATGACTCTTGCTATAAAAGCTCAGTCTCTACGGGGTTAATAAGCTATTTATGAGATTCTTCTCTACTATAAATAAACTTACAACTTCCCTCGGTATTATCCTATAATGTGACAGGTTAAATTACAATATAGGACTTCACCGATATGAGTCGATTTTGCAATCCCGATTACTCAGGAATGCCGCCATATTTGACGGTTTGAACCCAGCTCACGAACCACTTTAATTGGCGAACAGCCAAACCCTTGGGACCTTCTACAGCCCCAGGATGTGATGAGCCGACATCGTACATTGTTCCATTATTACTAATGGTGTGGACTATATCTTCATCCCATCGTACTAAGATGGGCGTTGGCGTATTAGCCCGCCATAAATGGCGGACTCCAGCCCTTATCGGGCTAAGTCTCTACAGGGTCATAACTCAACCTATATTGAAGGATCAATATTTTAATTCAAGCTTGAAAATGTTCGTTAGTACCGAATATTTTCAAATTGATCCTATTTTTAAAGTTGGGTTAGACTTCCCACGGTATTGTCCATAACTACATTAGCTGATTTTCGTTATGGAGTTCACCGTTATAAGCCAATTTTTAAAATAACATTGCTGTTATTGCACCCCGATATGTTAAGGTGCCGAACAGTGCCGTTGATGTGGACTCTCGGGCACTACCAGCCTGTTATCCCCGGGGTAACTTTTGTCTGATGATCTTCCACGGTCCTACGAACCATGGTCGGTTCACTAAGTTCTGGTTTCCCATCTGCGCGACATATCCGTCTTGCAGTTAAGCCAGCTTTTCCCTTTGCAGGACTACTCCGATTTCCATCCGGAGCTAGCTGACCTTTAAACTTCTCCGTTACCTTTTAGGAGAAAAGCGCCCCACTTAAACTACCAACCAAACACTGTCTTCCGCTTGTCTCCTCAACAAGCAAAATTAGAATTCTGACATTAAAAGAGTGGTATTTCACTGGCGACTCCACTGCTCCCGAAAGAACAGTTTCAAAGTCTCCCACCTATGCTACGCATTTAACATCAAAACTCAATGTCAGGATATAGTAAAGCTCCCGGGGTCTTCTTGTCTAGCCACAGGTAAGGGGCATTCTCACCCCTATTGCGATTTCACCAAGCAAGTCCTGGAGACAGTTCTCTAGTCGTTAAGCCTTTCATGCGGGTCGGAACTTACCCGACAAGGGATTACGCTCAATATGTTATATCCACTTTCGTGGAACTCTTCATATCGCTATGAAGTTCGGACTATATCTTCTCACTTAAACAGTTTTCTTTAAATGAGTCTGGCGTATAGTCTCTGAGGATTCTTAATTTATCAATATTTACGGGTATTCATCTTTTGAACCATTAACCGGATCCTTTCCAGTCCTTTTTCTTCAAGATGTTTACCTTTGTCCATCATTCCGGACAATCTTTGCAAAAATGAAGAAATCTTCTTTTTTTGCTGTTCGTAAACAATTTTTCTCAAAAAATGGAATAGTTTTTTCCAACAAATCTTCACGGTTGCGAAAGACATATTTCAGCAGATGTTCGTGATGATTGTTGTATCTTTTATTCAAGTAGATTTTACCGCATCCGAAAAAATTTTTAATCTTTTCGATCACGGGTCTACTTTTCATCCCTTGAGTAATAACAAATTCTGGGAATACTTGCCATTTTAATCGTAAACGGGAATTAGGATGCTTAAAAAAACTAACTGTAAAACATCCCTCACCGTCAACGAATCCAATGACCCAGTTGATAAATCTAAGCCTTTCCTGCTGATTACCTGCACCGGACGTTTTTTTACTTGGTATAATTTTTGATAAGGTGTTATTGAACCTTACCAATATTATACCATAGTAACGCCGGATACACCAGGTTTTCCAGCATATAGCCAGATTTTACTAAAGCAGTGCGTTGTTCTACTTTAACACGGTCAGAGTTACCGCGGACGTTCACCAGAGGCTTGGAGCGGTCAGCTGTCCCATTGCTGAAACAACAGCCACTTTTAACACTCTGGCACTGGTCAGGCCTCAGCCCCTATACATCCTCTTACGAGTTCAGCAGGGACCTGTGTTTTTGATAAACAGTCGCTAGAGATACGCTCGCTGCGCCCTTTTTATACCCATTGCAAAAGCAACGGGTTCAAAAGGGAGGTCTTATCCCGAAGTTACGACCACTTTTTTGCCGAGTTCCTTCAGGACCTTTCACTTGTTCACCTTGGCACACTTGTGCCTACCCACCTGTGTCGGTTTATGGTACGGATCTAATACTTTTAACCCTGCGGGATTTTCTGGGCAACTTGCTCATCTAGTTTCACCTGTCTTGCGACAGGCTTCACGCCTACCCTTGGGTTGCCCCTCAGGTAGTCGACGGGAATCCAATAACCCGCCCAGACTACTAAATTGCGTCCCCCTCCGGAAAAGTATTAGAGGGCCGGAATATTAACCGGCTGTCCATCAGATACGCCTTTCGGCTTCTCCTAAGGCCCGCCTAACCCTTGGATGATCTCCATTGCCAAGGAAACCTTGGGTTTACGGTGTTGCAGACTCTCACTGCAATTGTGGTTACTCATGCCAACATTCTCACTCCTTATCGCTCCACCAAACCTCGCGGTTCAGCTTCAATGCAATAAAGACGCTTCCCTACCCCGAATACGAAAAACGTATTCAGCCATATCTTCGGTACTAGGCTTTAGTCCCGGAAATCTTCGGCGCAAAATCTCTTAGCTAGTAAGCTGTTACGCACTTTTTAAAGGGTAGCTGCTTCTAAGCTAACCTCCTAGCTATCTGAGAAATTCCACCTCCTTACTGACACTTAGCCTAAATTTAGGGACCTTAGATGATGGTCTGGGTTGTTCCCCTCGCGACTACGGAGCTTCGCCCCCGCAGTCTGACTCCCTTTGTAATATCTTCGGCATTCGGAGTTTGGTAAAAATACCTAGCCGAAGCCACGGTGTTTTTTCCAGTGCTCTACCTCCGAAGATAAATACCAAAGAGGCTAGTCCTAGAACTATTTCGGGAAGAACCAGCTATTACCAAACTCGATTAGCTTTTCACTCCTTACCACAGCTCATCCCAAGATTTTGTACGGTCTACGGGTTCGGACCTCCACTTCTATTTCTAGAAGTTTCATCCTGGCCATGGCAAGCTCGTCTGGCTTCGGGTCTTCCTCCACTAATTTAATTTCGCCCTTTTAAGACTCGGTTTCCCTGTGCCTCCACGCCATAAGCGCTTAGACAAATTAGTAAAAGAAACTCGTTGGCTCGTTCTGCAAAAAGCACGCCATCACTGAATAAATTCAGCTCTGACTCTTTGTGAGCATAATGGTTTCAGGTTCTATTTCATCGCCCTCACCGGGCTGCTTTTCACCTTTCCCTCACGGTACTTGTTCACTATCGGTGACCAAATTATATTTAGCCTTAGCGGGTAGTCCCGCCCGATTCCCACCAGCTCTTCTTGATCCGATGGTACTCAGGTAAAACAGCAAGAAGCATGGCTCAATTTTCGCTTACCGGACTTTCACCGTCTCTGGTTCCTCTTTCCAGAAAGATTCAGCTAACTAAACCATATTTTTCACTTCCTCTAATTAAATAGACGCTGTTTCCCTACAACCCTCATTCATGCAAAGCACAAATGAGTTTGGGCTTCTCCCCTTTCGCTCGCCGCTACTGAGGGAATAACTATTGTTATCTTTTTCCTCCGCCTACTAAGATGTTTCACTTCAGCGGGTTCGCTTCTGTTACGATGACTTTGTTTTGCAAAGCCGGGTTTCCCCATTCGGAAATCCTCGGATCAAAGATTGCTAACATCTCCCCGAGGCTTATCGCAGATACACCACGTCCTTCATCGCTTTTGGTCCCAAGGCATCCACCATTTGCCCTTAAAATAAAATCACAATTTTGACTAGCAAATAATAACCTTATTCTTTTTTGATTATTTCCCTATTCTTTTTTCAAGCTACTTTCCAAATAAAAGACCGCTTTCAAGCGGTTCAAAATAGCAAAACAAAGCTACTTCACAACCGCCTTTTATTTTTGAATATGGTCTTATTATTTATCATCCTCGTTAATAATTTAGCAGATTAAAAATTTTTGTCAAGAGTCTGCACGAGACAGGGACATGGGCAACACTTTCCTCTGAGGCCGAATTAACTTAGTTTTAAGACCTTGGCTACCTTTCTTTCTCCACACAGATAAAATAAGAAAAAATATTGCTCAAAATAAAAAATATCCCAGAAAAGATTTAATATATGACAATTTAAACAATTATTTCTAAATAGGAAATCTTCAGAAAAAAAGAAAATACTGCCAACTCTTAAAAGAAAATAAATTGAGGCACAAATACAGCCCCAATAACTATTTTTCTATCATGAAATTTCTCTTGAAATCCAAGCTGATACAAGCTTAGAAATCGCACGGCATACAGCAATGCAAGCTGCTAAAGAACTAAACAATCCGGCAATAAGAGAAGACCATAGCCTTTTTATTGAAGCATTAGGCATTCCCGGACCATATACAAACTATATTGAAAAAAAATACCCGCAGAAAAACTGGCATTTTTAATAAAACAACTCAATAACAATAGAGGATATTTCGAGGTAGCAACAGTTCTTGCTTACCCAAATGGTAAAACCTTTGAACATACTTTTCAAATTCCAATGACTTTTGGCAAAAAGCCTAAAGGGAAAAATCCGAAAGGATGGGACGGTTTAATCC
>JAPXTN010000013.1:0-10723 GCA_033812495.1 bacterium
CACAGCAATAACAAAATACGCTTCTATAATTGACGGAGAACCAAAAGCCCTAGAAAACAGGGAGGGTTCAATTTTAACTCCTTCTATTGTAGCTTTAACCAAAAGCGGAGAAAGAGTGGTGGGTATTTTAGCTCAAAGACAAGCTATTACCAATCCTAAAAATACTATTTATTCAGTAAAAAGATTCATTGGCCGAAGGTTTTCTGACCCTGAAGTACAGAAAGAATTAAAACTTCTCTCTTATGAAACCAGAGAAAGGCACGACAGCGGAATAGAGATAAAAATGGGAGACAAGTGGTATACACCAATTGAAATATCGGCAATGATTCTTCAAAAAGTCAAAGCTGACGCTGAAGAAAAACTAGGAGAAAAAATATCCAACGTGGTTATTACTTGCCCAGCCAATTTTGATGACGCTCAAAGAAAAGCTACCAAAGCAGCAGGAGAAATTGCTGGCTTTAATGTTTTAAGAGTAATCAACGAGCCTACGGCTGCTGCTTTGGCTTACGGTTTTGGCAGAAAAGACGCTAAAAAAATTCTTGTTTACGATTTTGGCGGAGGAACTTTTGATGTCACCATTCTTGATGTTTCTCCAGACACGGTGGAAGTACTTGCTACTGGCGGAGAAGCCCATTTGGGCGGAAATGATTTTGACCAAAGAATTATTAACTGGATTCTAGACCAATTCAAAAAAGACCAGGGAATTGATTTAAGCAAAGACCCTTTGGCATTGCAAAGGCTAAAAGAAGCTGCGGAAAAAGCCAAAACAGAACTTTCTTCAGCTCTAGAGACAAACATTAATCTTCCTTTCATCACTTCTGACGCTGAAGGACCAAAACATCTTGATTATAAGCTAACTCGAGCTCAGTTTGAAGAAATGACCAAAGACCTGGCAGACAAATCCATTGAAAGAACAGAAAAAACTCTTAAAGAAATTAATATGAAAAAAGAAGAAATTGATGAAATAATTCTGGTGGGGGGAACTACTTTAATTCCAATGATTAGAAACAGAGTAAAAGAATTCTTTGGCAAAGAACCAAATAAATCAATAAACCCAGAAGAAGTGGTGGCTATTGGCGCCGCTATTGAAGCTGAAATACTTACGGCCAAAGAAGAAGGAAGAACTCCAGAGGGAGACATTAAAAGCGTTTTACTCCTTGATGTTCTGCCCCTGTCTTTAGGAATTGAAACTTATGGTGGCGTTAATACTATCATGATTCCTAAAAACACTACTATTCCCACTTCTCAATCTCAAGTTTTTTCAACTGCCGCTGACAATCAAACCTCAGTAGAAATCAATATTCTGCAGGGAGAAAGGCCAATGGCCCAAGACAACAGATCTTTGGGTAAATTTATCCTAGACGGCATTCCTCCGGCGCCAAGAGGCGTGCCTCAAATAGAAGTTAAGTTTGATATTGATGCTAATGGCATTTTAACTATCACCGCTTCAGACAAAGCAACTGGTAAATCGCAATCAATAAAGATTGAAGGTTCTATTGGATTATCTAAAGAAGAAGTTGAAAAGATGAAAAAAGAAGCAGAGATTTACGCCGCTGAAGACGAAAAGAAAAGACAATTGATTGAAGCTAAAAATCTGGCCGAATCTCTTATCTATAACTCTGAAAAAACAATAAAAGACATGGGAGATAAAATCTCTCCTGACCTGAAAAAAGAAATTGAAGACAAAGCTGCTGATTTGAAAAAAGTCAAAGAAAGCGATAATCTGGAAGACATAAAAAACAAAACAGAGGATCTGTCTCAATCTCTTCAAAAGATTGGTTCGCAAATGTACAACCAAACAAAAGAAGGAGATGCCCCTGAAGCTGAAACAGAAGAAAACAAATAAAAATGCAAAAAGATTACTACAAGATTTTAGGCGTTCCTAAAAATTCTTCTCAGGAAGAAATAAAAAAGGCTTATTACAAATTGGCCCATCTTTACCATCCTGACAAAAAAGGAGGCGATGAGGCCAAGTTCAAGGAAATCAACGAAGCTTATCAAGTTTTATCAAACAAAGAAAAAAGAGCACAATATGATAAATTCGGCACAACTTTTGGGAACAATAATCAAGCCCAAGGAGGTTTTTCTGGATTCAACTGGGAAGATTTTTCGCGCGGCTTTGAAGGAATTGAAGACATTTTTGATATTTTCGGAGACAGATTTACTGGCTTCAAGCAAAAAGAACAAGACCTAAGACAAGGATCAGATATTGAAATTGAAATAGAAATTCCTTTAGAATCAGTTCTTAAAGATCAGCAAAAAGAAATAAAAATCAACAAAAACGTCCGCTGTTCAAGATGCGAAGGCAGTGGAGCTGAACCAGGAAGTAAGGTTAAAGAATGTTTCAGCTGCCGAGGCAAGGGAAGAGTTCAGCAAATCAAAAAGACCATTTTTGGCACCTTTACTCATTATGTTGTTTGCCCTGAATGTCAGGGAGAGGGAATAAAACCGGAAAAGCCCTGCAATGTTTGCCGAGGAGAGGGCAGAATACAAAAAGAAGAAACTTTAGTTATTAACATCCCAGCAGGTATTGACAACAACCAAATAATTAAGGTAAAAGGAATGGGTGAAGCAGGAAGAAGAGGAGGCAAATCCGGAGATCTTTACATTAAAGTATTAATAAAGCCGCACCGTCTTTTCACTAGAAAAGGAGACGATATTTTTTACAAAACCAATATCACTTTCTCTCAAGCGGCCCTAGGAGATAAAATCAAAATTCCTACCTTAGAAGGAAAAGATATTATCATGAAGGTGCCTCAAGGAATTGAGTCGGGGAAGATATTAAAAATATCAAACAAAGGGATTCCTCATTTTCATGGAATAGGCAAGGGCGACCTGTATGTTCAATTAAACATTGAAACTCCTCAAAAACTAACTCAAAAACAAAAAGAATTGCTGGAAAAGTTAAAAGAAGAAGGATTATAGGCCCCAATAGCTCAGCTGGTAGAGCAACAACCTTTTAAGTTGAAGGTCACAGGTTCGAATCCTGTTTGGGGCACCAAAATATACGGGCAGCCAGATAGTGGCAGGCAAAAAGAAGGTGTGGAGGTTATTTGCCACTACTTTTGCCGTCTCCAAGTTCTTTACAAAATGTGTTGCCAGAATTCGCTTGATAATTTTTATATTATAATATAATAACATAACAATGTAAGAAATAAAATAAAAAGTCGAATTTTTAACAATTTCATAATTATTATTAATTTAAAATATATGAAAAACAAAATTTTAACGGCTGGCATTTTAGCGACAATCATCATTTTCGCCAACACTGCCCATGCTGTGGGACAAAACAGCAATGCTGGGACTGGCACTGGCAACCAAGTCAAGCAACAAATTCAAACCTCCAATCAGGGCGAAGAAAGCCAGATTCAAGTTCAAAACAATACACAGACCCAAAGCGGAACCGCTAATCAGGCTGGAACAGGAGCACAGACACAAAACCAAAATCAGCAACAGACTCAAAGTCAGGGAGAAGAAAATCAAATTCAAAATCAGGAACAAGAAAAAACGCAAACCCAAACTCAAACGCAATCTGCTACCGCCGAGCAAAGAAGAAGTCGAGTCGCCAACGCGGTACAACAAATGTTGCAAATCTCCGAAAGAAACGGTGGAATCGGCCAGCAAGTGAAAACTATTGCTCAAACTCAAACTCAAAACCAAGAAAAATTGGAAGCCAGTTTGCAAAAAATTCAAAGTCGGGGCAAGTTTGCTAAATTTTTCATCGGACCAAATTACAACGAAATAAATAGTGCGCAAAAGGTGCTGGAAAAAAACCAAGAACAAATTAAACAACTAAACCAGATTAAAACCCAGCTTTCAAATCCAGACGACGCGCAAACCCTGACCCAGCAAATCCAGATATTGGAACAAGTTAATTTGCAGATTGAAAATTCTCTGCAAAACGCACAAAAAGAATTTAGTTTGTTTGGCTGGATGTTTAAATTGTTTTCTAAATAAAATATAAAGACGTGTCAACAAAGTTAGCCTGCTACAAAAAAGGCCATTACTCCGTCTATTTTTGCGTACACAACAATTTTACTCGTTCGTTTACTTTTTTTAATTTTTGGTGTAGTATAAAAGTAGTCGAAGGGAAATATAATTCAATACAGGAGGGCCAAAGGGCTTTCCCAAGAAAAATTGGCGAGATTGGCCGATGCCGCCAATAATATAATTATAAAAGTCGATTTATTTATAAAACATTGAATATGAATACCCTTAATCAAATGTTTGGAAATGATGAGGGCTTGCAAGAAGTAGTTGATGACGCTTGTCAACCAGCGGGATGGTAAATGTGATTTTAGGGTCATTATTTTTCTGTAAAACTTTTAAAATCTCGCAATTCTTATTATAATTTAAAACATAAATAATAATTTAATTTTGGCTTATGAAAGGATATATCACAAATATAGAAAAGGCGAGTGTTGACAATGATAACTTTAGAAAAGTTTTATACACTGCCAAACACAGCCAATTAGTTCTGATGAGTCTTCTTCCAGGAGAAGATATTGGAGAAGAAATTCATCATCTTGATCAATTCTTTAGAATAGAAAAAGGTGTTGGTAAAGCTGTCTTAAACGGAATAGAATATCCCCTGGAAGATGGCTCAGCTGTTGTTGTTCCGGCTGGAACAAAACATAACATTATTAATACCTCAACTGAAGAAACAATGAAGCTGTACACTATTTACAGCCCACCAAACCACAAAGACGGAACAATCCATTCCACCAAAGGAGAGGCTGAAACAGACGAAGAAGAATTTGACGGAAAAACGACTGAAGAAGAATAAACACCTTTCTTTTATGGAGGACTCTTTAAGGCCCAATCCTGGCAAGGAATTATTTATTGAAGTAGAAGGAAGCAAATACGCTCGCTATCCTTTAAAAACTCACATCATTACTAAGGACGACAACATTGTTGATGTTTGCTTTCAATACGCTTCTCCTTTTTTAAAACCAGGAGACCTTCTTTTTATCAGTGAAAAAATTGTAGCTATTTCTCAGGGAAGAGCTTTTCCAATTAAAGATATTAAACCTTCATGGCTGGCCAATGTTTTAGTTAAATTTGTTCATAAATCTCCTTATGGCATTGGTTTAGGCAGTCCCTGGACAATGGAATTAGCTATTAGAGAGGCTGGAGCTTTAAGAATTATATTTGCTTCTTTTGCTGCTCTCTTAACTAAACCTTTTGGCATTAAAGGAATATTTTACAAAGTAGCAGGGAATAACATCAACGCCATTGATGGACCCTGCGACTACACCTTGCCTCCCTATAACAAATATGCTAAATTAGGACCCCAAGAGCCAGACAAAACAGCCCTTAAGATTAAAAACAAGATAGACAATGAAGTGGTAATTATTGATGCCAACGACCTAGGAGTTAATGTTTTAGGAAAATCAAGTAAAAATATTTCTGATGATTTCTGTCAGAAAGTTTTTAAAGACAATCCTTTGGGTCAAGCTTCAGAGCAAACCCCTCTATGCATTGTTAGAAAAGGAGAATAAGCGAGATTGGTACAGTGGCAGCACATCTGCTTCCCAAGCAGAAGACGCCGGTTCGATTCCGGTATCTCGCTCCAATATCAAATTTTTGTTCAATTTTGATAATTTTCTTTAAAAGTGAAGAAGAAGCAGATTCAACTTGTTTATCTTTTGGAAAAAGTTGTTTTAAAAAAGAAGTTATGATATTATATGGGCATGAATCGCTCCATGAATAAAAATATAATCATTGCTGTATTGATAATTCTTTCTTTCGCAGGAGGCTTCTTTTTTGATAAGATAATCAACGAAAAAGCCTACAAAGCTGCCCTTTCTCTAGATGGAGTAGATTTATCTCTCTTAAAAGAAGTTTACGAAAAAGCGGTTTTTAATTTTGTTGACCCCAGCCAAATTGACAAGCAAAAGCTTACTTATGGGGCTGTTTCTGGAATGATTGAAGCCATCAACGATCCTTATACCATATTTTTTGACCCAATCCAGTCAAAAAGCTTTCAAGAAGACATTTCAGGAACATTTGAAGGCATAGGCGCTCAATTGGGCGTCAAAAACAATCAAATTAAAGTAATCGCTCCTTTTAAAGGAACTCCTGCTGAAGCAGCCGGCATTCTAGCCGGGGACGCTATCATTGAGGTAGACGGCCAGCTAACTACAGAAATGTCGGTTGACGAAGTTGCCGCAAAGATAAAAGGAAAGGCAGGAACAAAGGTATCTCTTACTATTTTAAGAACAAAAGGAGAAGGAATAACAGAAACTAAAACTTTTGAAATAACCAGAGCCCTGATAAAGGTCCCCACCATTGATTGGCAATTGATTGAAAAAGACGGCAAAAAATTAGCTTATCTAACAATTTATCATTTTTCAGAATATGTTTTTGATGATTTCAGAAGGGTTGCTTACGAAATCCTTAATAGCGAAGCTGAAGGCATTATTCTTGATTTAAGAAACAATCCCGGCGGACTCTTAAACAGAACAATAGATATTGCTGGCTGGTTCTTAGAAAAAGAACAAATTGTTTTGACAGAACAAAATAAAAATCTAGAAAAAACTAACTATCAAGCCAATGGCCCGGCCAGTTTTGCCCATACTCCCATAGTTATCATCATTAATAAAGGAACGGCTTCTTCAGCTGAAATTCTTACTGGCGCCATTAAAGACAACCGCAACGATGTAGTGATAGTAGGAGAAACCTCTTTTGGGAAAGGAGTGGTTCAAAGAATAATCAATTTTGAAGACGGCTCTACCTTGAAAATAACTACTGCTAAATGGTATACTCCTAAAGGAGAACTCATCCAAGACAAAGGAATAAAACCAGATATTGAAATAGAATTAACCGAAGACGACTATAACAACAACAAAGACCCGCAACTAGACAAAGCAGAAGAAGAACTGATAAAATTAATTAAATAATAATATGAAAGTCATTCTTTTAAAAGATATTGATAATCTTGGCAGAAAAAATGAGACAAAAGATGTTCCTGCTGGTTTTGCCAGAAATTTTCTTATCCCCAAGGGATTAGTTTTGCCAGCCACTGAAAAAAACCTTAAAAAGCTAGAAGAACAAAAAAAACAAGATGAAGAAAAAGCGGCTAAAGAATTAAAGGAGCAAGAAAAATTGGCCTCAACGCTTGACGGCAGGGAAGTGATAATAAAAGTAGCTGTGGGTAAAGAGGGTCAGCTTTTTGAATCAATCAATAAGAAAAAAATATCAGAATCTCTGAAAGAAATGGGGTTCAATATCGAAAAGGAACAAATTAATTTAGAAAATCCAATAAAAGAAATAGGTGAATTCCCGGTCAAATTAGAGCTTGGCCACAATCTAGAAACAGAAATTAAAATAATTGTTTCTGAAAACAATGACTAGATATATTTTTGTTGGAGGCGGAGTAATGTCAAGCGTAGGCAAGGGTGTTGCCGCAGCTTCAATTGGAAAAATACTGCAAAGCAAAGGATTTAAGGTAAGCGCAGTCAAAATTGATCCTTACATTAATGTTGATGCTGGTACAATGAACCCCATAGAGCATGGAGAAGTTTTTGTAACTGACGACGGAACTGAATGCGACCAAGATTTAGGTAATTATGAAAGATTTCTTAATGAAAGCTTATCTACTGAAAATTATATTACCACTGGCCGAGTTTATCAAACAGTGATCGAAAAAGAAAGAAACCTTGATTTTCAAGGAAAATGCGTGGAAGTAGTGCCTGATATTCCCAATGAAGTAATCTCTAGAATTGAAAAAGTAGCTAAAAAAACCAAAGCTGATTTTGTAATAGTAGAAATTGGCGGAACAGTAGGGGAATATCAAAATCTGCTTTTCCTTGAAGCGGCTCGAATGATGAAGCTGAAAAACGCCAAGAAAACCCTTTTTATTTTAGTAACTTTTCTGCCAACCATTAAAACTATTGGCGAGATGAAAACCAAACCTACTCAAACTTCAGCCCGTCTTTTGAACGAAGCCGGAATCCAGCCTGATTTTATCTTGGGAAGAGCAGCAGTTCCCTTGGACGAACCAAGAAAAAGAAAAATTTCCATATTTTGCAATCTTGACCCCAGAGATGTCATTTCTGCTCCAGACGTTGAGTCTATTTATGAAATACCCTTAAACTTTGAAAAAGAAGGGCTGGGAAATAGAATACTCAAAAAGACCGGACTCAAGCCCAGGAAAACCGATTTAAAAGAATGGGAAAACATGGTCAAAATAATAAAGAAAAAAAAGAAACCAGTAAGAATTGGCATTGTGGGCAAATATTTTGAAACCGGAAGTTTTTCTTTAATGGATTCATACATCTCTGTTATTGAAGCAGTAAAACACGCTGCCTGGAGCTGCAACAGACACCCAGAAATACATTGGCTTTCAGCTCAAAACTTTGAAAAGAATCCCAAGGCACTAAAAGAATTAAAAAATTATGATGGCGTAATTGTTCCCGGAGGTTTTGGAGTGAGAGGAACAGAAGGAAAAATACGAGTAATCAGCTATTTAAGAAAGAATAAAATTCCTTTCCTGGGATTATGTCTGGGAATGCAACTAGCCACCATTGAATTTGCCAGAAATGTCTGCGGCCTGAAGAAAGCCACTTCAACCGAGTTTGACCCAAAAACTAAACAACCGGTGATTGACTTAATACCCGAACAAAAAGAATTGATAAAAAACAAACAATATGGAGCAACAATGAGACTAGGCGCTTGGGATTGCAAAATAATCCCTAAAACCATTGCCAGCAAGGCCTATAAAAAAGGATTAGTTTCAGAAAGGCACAGACACAGATATGAATTCAATAATGAATACCGAAACTTGCTAACCTCAAAAGGATTAGTTATTTCAGGGATTAATCCAGAAAAAAATTTGGTAGAAATAATTGAATTAAAAAATCATCCTTTCTTTACGGCAGTTCAATTTCATCCAGAGTTTAAATCAAGACCATTAAATCCCCACCCCTTATTCAAAGAGTTTATCAGGGTTTCTAGCAAGAGCAAGAAAGTTTAATTATTCTACGCTCACCACTTTAACAATTCTCTGAGAACCATCAAAAAGCTTTTTTCTTTTTGTAGAAAAAGAAACTATGCCTTCTTTTAGGGCATAAATGGTATTGTCTTTGCCCATTTTAACATTCTTGCCGGGAATAATTCTACTTCCTCTTTGGCGAACGATTATAGAGCCCTTTTTAGCCTTTTGACCGGCAAAAAGCTTGACCCCCAGATATTTGGGCCTAGAATCTCGGCCTAAACGACTCGTTCCTGCTGCTTTAGTCTTTGACATTTTGACGTTTTGCTGATTTTAAGATAAGATGTATCTTATCAGCTTGTTATTATCTAATAAAGCAATGTTAGCAAAAATAAAAAAATTTGTCAAAGAAAACAAAGCTGAATTGATTCTGTTTTTAATGGTCGCCCTAATTTCTCTTCTTTCTTTCTTTTGGGGCTATATTACAGCCAAAACAGAAGAGAAAACACCAATAATAATTAGCTATTGCCATGAAAGATATTCATTGCCATATTGCCCTTATTCCTGACGGCAATCGACGCTGGGCCAGAAAAAATAATCTACCCACCGTTGTCGGCCATGATAGGGGAGCGAGAGCTCTAGAAAAAATATTAGAAAAATCTTTGGAATTAAAAATTCCTTATTTTACTTTTTGGGGAAGTTCTTTGGATAATATTATTAAAAGACCAAAAAAAGAAGTAAATTATCTTTTTCAGATCTTTGAAAAACAATTCAAGAAAATCGCCCAAGACAAAAGAGTTCATGATAATCAAGTCAAAATATCTGTTTTAGGAAGATGGAAAGAATATTTTCCTTCAAGTTTAAATAAAGCCATTGAAGAAGCAATAAAGAAAACAGATTCATACAATCAATATCATCTTACTTTTTTAATGGCTTACAATGGCACAGACGAAATGGAAGAATGCATTAAAAATATTATTAAGAAAAAGCAAAAAGTAAATGAAAACACCATAAAGCAAAATCTCTGGACCAAGGACTTGCCTTCGGTTGATTTAATGATAAGAACAGGCTGCGACAACGACCCTCATCTTTCAGCCGGATTTATGATGTGGGACATTGCTTATGCTCAGCTGTATTTTACTCAAACATATTTTCCTGCTTTTTCTCCGAAAGAATATGAAAAAATAGTAAAAGATTATCTAAAAAGAGAAAGAAGAAGGGGAGTTTAAATTGTCTATTGACAAAAATGTGTTTGTATTTTATACTTTAGACAGCACCTAAGAGGCGCATTTATGTCGAAAAAAAAGCAAAGGGTATTCGGCCTTTTGGCATTTGGCCAGTACGAAATGGCTGTCAAGGTCGCTGAAAAAGAAAACATCAGCGACTGGCTGGTGGATAGATCCCTGAAAATAGCAAGAAACCTTGCTAAAAAGGAGACTATTAACGAACTAAGGAGGTTCGTTGCTGATATGAGCTATGCACTCTGTGATGATAAATTCGTTCGGGCAGTTATTAATAACTGCCTGGAAGATGAGCAATATGAATACGCCATAGAGCTTGCGCAAAGATATGGCGAAACCAGATGGCTGTCTGACCGTTGCACAGAAATCATTGATAACTTTATCAGGGAAGGAGAAAATCAAAAAATGCGAAGCTTTGTCTATAAAATAGACAAAGTCTGGCCTCAAAGAAATTTCGCTCAGTTATTAGCTGAAGCAAGAATGAAATTGTGAGAAAGCCCTAGGGCTTTCTTTATTTGACAAATAAAAAAATAATAGTGTATAATAC
>JAPXTN010000014.1:0-10556 GCA_033812495.1 bacterium
CCAAGCCTCAAGAAACAGGATCCAGTTCAGCTGTTTATTCTGTGCCCAACATTGATTTTAATTTCTTAACCTCTCCTCAATTGGAGGAATTAGAACCATTTCCGGTTTATCCTTCTTTTCAGGAAGATGACGCTAGCTCAATAATTTCAGGAAGAGCCAATCCTTTTGCTCCTCTTTCTAGATAAAAATATGATTTTTACGCAAAAGCTGATTGAGAAAAACATAATTGACAAGAAAAAGGCAAAAGAGCTGGAGGAAAGTTTCAAAAACTTTGACGGCTCTGAAGAAAAGTTTTTACTGACAAACAAGATAGTAGATGAAAAAACATTAAATGAGCTGAAGTCAGATATTTTTCATATGGAATTTTTTTCTGGTTCTGAAACCATGGAGATCGCGAATGAAGTTTTGTCTTTGATTCCAGAAGAATCAGCTCGTTTTTACAAAATTATTCCTTTGGCTCTTAAAGAAAATGTTTTGGAAGTGGCAATGGTTAACCCAGATGATATAAAGGCAAGGGAAGCAATTGACTTCATTGCCAGAAAGAACAATCTGGATAGCAAAATTTACCTTATAAATGAAAGAATATTTGATGTTTTTTTAAAGCAATATAGAAACATTAAAGAAGAAGTGGGCAAGGCTTTAAGCGCTTTGGAAACTGAAATGGGAGGAGAGGGGGATATAGAAATTTTTGCCGCTGACCAGAAAAGACCAAACGAAGAAAGGTTGGCCGAAGAAGCTCCTATTATCAAAATGGTGGCTGTAATTCTCAGGCATGCTGTTGAAGGAAATGCTTCGGATATTCATATTGAGCCGGAAGAAAATCAATTGCGTATTCGTTTCAGAATGGACGGAACCCTTTACTCTTCTCTTTTTTTGCCAATTCATACCCACCCTTCAATTATTGCCAGAATTAAAATACTTTCCAATTTAAGAATTGACGAGACAAGAATTCCTCAGGACGGAAGGTTTTCAGCCAGAATTAATAATAAAGACATTGATTTCAGGGTTTCAACCTTTCCCACCAAGCTGGGAGAAAAAGTGGCAATCAGGGTGCTTGACCCAACTGAAGGTTTAAAGACCTATCAAGAAATAGGATTGATTAGCACCAATCTTAAACTGATAAAAGAAGCTATTGTCAGGCCCTTTGGTTTAATTTTAGCCACTGGACCAACTGGTTCTGGTAAAACGACTACTCTTTATGCAATTCTTCAGGAATTAAACAAGCCAGAGGTAAACATAGTTACTCTGGAGGACCCGATAGAATATTTTGTTAAAGGAATAAATCAATCGCAAATTAGGCCGGAAATAAACTATGATTTTAGCCAAGGATTAAGACATGTGGTTAGGCAAGACCCGGACATTATCATGGTTGGGGAAATTAGAGATGAAGAATCAGCTTCTTTGGCAACACAAGCTGCTCTAACTGGTCATATCGTATTGTCTACTTTGCACACTAACAATGCCATAGGCATTATTCCTAGGTTGATTGATATGAAAGTTAAACCTTTTCTTTTGCCAGCTACTTTAAATATCGGAATTGCTCAAAGACTGGCGCAGCGTCTTTGCCCTTATTGCAAAGAAAAAGTAAAACCCAATAAAGAAATTGAAAAAATGATAATCAAAGAAATGGAGAGTTTGTCCGAGGAAGCAAAAAAAGAAATTAATATTCCTAGTCCTTTTTATGTTTATAAGGCAAAGGGTTGTCCTAAATGTAATATGAGGGGGGAAAAAGGCAGGGTGGGCGTGTTTGAAATTTTAAAAATGACTCCAGAGCTGGAAAAAATTATTGTTGAAGACCCGACTGAAATGAAAATCTCTCAGGAAGCGAAAAGGCAAGGGATGATTACCATGAGACAAGATGCGATTATTAAAGCCATTAATGGCGATATTGCCATAGAAGAAGTATTTAGAGCTTCTGAAGAATATTATTAAAATGGATTATCAGCATTATTTAAAACAGCTTTTGCTCTTAACGATTGAAAAGGGGGCATCTGACCTGCATTTTTCAGTTGGGCATCCGCCTGTTTTTAGAATAAACCGCAAGCTTATTCCTTTGGCCAAGGAAAACCCTCTAACCCCTGAAGACGCGAAAAAGCTTTGCTTTTGCTTAATGGATGAAATGCAAATTAAAAGATTTTTGGAAGAAAAAGAAGTTGATTTTTCTTATGACCTTGAAGGCAAGGGCAGGTTCAGAATCAATGTTTTCCACGAAATGGGCAATGTTTCTGCTTCTCTTCGTTTGGTTTCCAATCGTATCAGGTCTATTGATGAATTGAATCTGCCGATTCAAGTTTATCGTTTTTGCAAAAATGTTCAGGGTTTTGTTTTGGTCACTGGTCCTTCTAGTCATGGAAAAAGCACTACCTTAGCAGCCATGATTAATGAAATCAACACAACGAGGGCTTGTCATATTGTTACTATTGAAGATCCGGTTGAATATATTTTTAAAGACGATAAAGCAATAATTAATCAAAGAGAATTAAATTATGACACTTTGTCTTTTGAACGGGCATTGAAATCAACTTTTCGAGAAGATCCTGATGTGATAATGGTGGGAGAGATGAGGGATCCGGAAACAATTGCCACAGCTATTACTGCGGCTGAGACGGGGCATCTGGTTTTAGCTACTCTACACACCAATTCTGCTTCCCAAACTATTAATAGGATTGTTGATTCTTTTGCCGGAGAACAGCAGAATCAAATAAGGACGCAGTTATCCAGCTCTTTGGTTGGAGTTATTTCTCAAAGATTAGTTCCTTCGGTTGGGGGAGGAGTGGTTCCGGCTTGCGAGATTATGTTTAATACAGCAGCGGTAGCTAATTTGATTAGAGAAAACAAGATTTATGAAATACCATTAGTCATTGATACTTCTTCAGATATAGGCATGGTTTCTTTAAACCGGTCTCTAGCCGAACTGATAAGAAAAAAATTGATTGCTTTTGAAGACGCGGCGGTCTTTTCTCCCAACATCAGAGAGCTTAAAAAATTATCGTCTTTTTAATTTTTATGAAATATTCTTTTGTTGCCAGAGATTTAAAAGGAAAACAGCAGAAAGGAACAATTGAAGCTTCTTCTCGAGAAGCAGTGCTTGATATTTTAGCCAGTCAAAACCTTTTTCCTGTTGCCATTGAAGAAGAAACAGCAAAAAAGGGAGCCCTAAACTTCACTCTTTTCGGCGGAATTTCTCATAAAGATATTGTTATGTTCTCCAGACAACTGGCTATTATGATTGATGCCAATGTTTCTCCGGCAGAAGCTTTAGACACTTTGGCAGCGCAAACCCAGAAAGCTGTTTTTAGAGAAAAGATTTACAAAATAGCCGAAGATGTGAGGAGCGGAACGCTTCTTTCCAAAGCTTTTTCCAAATATCCTGAGATATTTTCTAACTTTTATATCAATATGGTAAAATCAGGAGAAGTTTCAGGAGATTTGCCAAGGATTTTGGAAAGAGTGGCTGACCACCTGGAAAGCGAATATACTATTCGTTCAAAAACCAGGGGCGCAATGATTTATCCAGCAGTAATTTTAATTGTTTTCATTTTGATTTTTGCGGTTATTATGATTTTTGTCATTCCTGGGCTGGTAGATATTCTGGAAAGTTCTGGCCAAGAATTGCCCTTGGCGACAAAAATTATTATTTTTATCTCTGACGTTGTCAATAGATTTTGGTATTTTCTTCTTTTGGGCTTAGCGGGAATTGTTGCTTTTTTCGTTCTTTATCCTAAGACCGAAGAAGGAAAAGAAATCACCGACAATTTGATTTTAAAAATTCCGGTCATCAGCCCTTTTATAAAAAATCTTACCATGACCCGTTTTGCTGAGAACTTTTCTGCTCTGATCTCGGCTGGCATTCAAATTACAGAAGCTTTGGAGGTGGTGGCTGGATTAGTGGGCAATAATGTTTACCAAAGAGCCATTTTAGAAACAAAGGACAGGGTGATAAAGGGAGAGTCAATGAGCAGCGTTTTGGCCAAATATCCTCAGATTATTTCTCCCCTTTTTGTTCAAATGGTGGCAGTAGGGGAGAAGACAGGAAGGCTTGATTCTTCGTTAATGAACGTAGTAAGGTTTTATAAGCAGGAAACAGATACTTTTATTAATTCCTTGTCCAGTATTATTGAGCCGGTATTAATGATAGGGCTGGTAGTAATGGTTGGACTCTTGGTGGCAGCTGTGATTCTTCCTATTTATCAAGTAAGCAGCAGTATTCAAACATAAACATTTGACAAAAATAAGCAATGTTTGATAGAATACAATAAAAGAATAATTTAAAGGTCGGTCATATTTTATAGAGAAAATAATTTAAAAACAGATTATGAACAAAAAAGGTTTTACATTGATTGAGTTGTTGGTGGTTATCGCCATTATTGGTATTTTGTCAGGATTAATTATTGTTTCTTTATCTGGAGCCCAGAATCAAGCCAGAGACGCAAGAATAAAATCAGCTTTGGATCAATTAAGGGCTCAGGCAGAAATCTACAAGTCTATTAATAGTACCTATGGTGCCGACACTAATAATGGTACTACTTGTGACATAGGGAGTACTTTTTTAGCAACTGGTACAGAGGGAGATAAACTTTGTGATGATATTCAGCTTCAAAATCCTTCTGGAGCTTTGGTAGTAAGGATATTATCAGGAGAATCAGGAAAATATTGTATCCAAAAAACTCTAAATAGCGGCACTTATTGGTGCGTTGATTATACTGGTTATTCCGGACCCCTGAATGGCTGTGCTAGCAATTACACCTGCGCTATAGATTAAAGATCTGTCAACATACCTCAGGCCCCCTTAAGCAGGGGGCTTTTTTATTTTTTTAAAATATGTTAAAATTGTTTTAAAATGATTGAAGCAATATTAATTTTGATTCTTGTCTTTGTCTTGGGAACCATTGCCGGCAGTTTTATTAATTGTTTGGCTTGGAGAATAAATCAGGAAGAAACAATTCTCGGCAGGTCTTATTGTCCTAAATGCAAGCATACGCTCAGTTCTTTTGATTTATTTCCCATTCTCAGCTTTGCTTTTTTGAAAGGAAAGTGTCGTTACTGCAAAGAGAAAATATCTTGGCAATATCCTTTGGTAGAGATATTGACTGGTCTGGCTTTTGTTTTTGTTTATCACTACACTGGATTTGACCTTTTAACTTTTGACCTTCAAAATATCAAGTTTTATGAATTAATTTTCCGCTGGCTTTTGTCCATGCTTTTACTTACTGCTTTTATTTATGATTTAAAGTATTTTATCATTCCTGATGGAATTACTTTCTCGGCCATTACTTTAACTGTTTTATGGATTATAGTTGGATTCTTTGCCGGCTATTACACAAAGATGCAGGTTTTATCTTTTCTTTTTGCCGGATTAGGTTCATCTTTTTTTCTTTTTTGTCTTTGGTTCTTCTCTCAGGGCAAGGCAATGGGATTTGGAGATGTTAAATTAGCTTTTTTATTAGGATTGTTCTTGGGCTATCCAGTTATTATCCCTGCTCTTTTTGCCTCTTTTTTTATTGGCGCTTTAACGGGAATAGTTTTAATTTTTTTAAGAAAGAAGAAAATGAAGTCAGAAGTTCCTTTTGGTCCGTTTTTAGTAATGGGCGCTTTTATTGGTTTAGCTTGGGGGCAAGATATGATTAATTGGTATATTTCTTTTCTAAAATAATGGATAAAAAGAGAAATAGTTTTGAAAAGGGGTTGACTTTGGTAGAAATGATGACAGTTATCGTGGTAGTTTCTATTTTGGCAGCGATGGTTTTTGGTAATTATGGCAAAGGACAAGAAGGTTTGGCTCTGGAAAGGGCTGGTCAGAGATTGCTTCAAGATACAAGACGGGTTCAGGAAACAGCCATGTCCGGAGCATTGGGTTCAGGAGTCAATGCTATTGGCTTATACTTTAATAAAACATCGGGCAATGAAACAAAATATCTTATTTACAAAAACACCAATGCTAATTATTATTACGAAGCCGGCACAGATACAATAGTAGAACAGATAAACATTGAATCAAGAATAAAGATTTGCGATATTAAAGACAATGGTGTCAGCGTTAACAATATCAGTGTTTCTTTTATGCCTCCAGAACCAGTAACAAGAATCAATAACAATTATAGCGGACACGAGGCAACGATTGTTTTATGCATTAGCAGCGATACTTCTAAAACAAGAACAATAAAGATTAATAACTTGGGAAGAATAGAGATAAACAATCCTTAATTGTATGGCTAAAAATATTAAAAACGGATTTACTCTGGTGGAAATAATGATTTCTATTTTTGTCATTTCTGTGGCAATAATCGGCATTTTTCAAGCAACCACTAGATATATTCAGCAGACCAAGTTTGAGAAAGAGGGGTATGTAGCCGCTTTGCTTGGCCAGGAAGCTATTGAAATTGTGAAAAACTTCAGAGACACTAACTGGGTAGAAGAAGATGCTGGAGGGTGGAAGAACGGACTTACTTCTTGCTCATCTGGTTGTGAAATTGATTATGATGACGCAAGTTTTACTCCCTGGTCAGGCAACGGAAGAAATCTCTATATTGAAAACAGCAGTAAATTGTTTAAATATCTGGCTTCGCCGGGAGCGAATGATGTAAAAACAATTTATACTAGAAAAGTAATAATAACCCCATCAGGGGACGACAAGCTGAGTATAGTGGTTAATGTTTATTGGAAAGGCAATACCACTGTTGTTAAAGAAGATATCTATAATTGGAAATTTTAATTTTATGGAAACCAAAGGGTTAACTTTAATTGAATTATTAGTATCTATTTCTCTTTTTGGTTTTTTGGCTATTGCTTTGATAGGTATTTTTGTATCTTCTTTAAATGCCCAAGCTTCAGTTCTTCAAAATCAAGAGCTTTTTAGTCAGGCCAGCTATGCGGTGGAATACATGGACAGAAGCATTAGAATGGCTTTGCGGGACGAAACAGGAGCTTGTACTGGCTCGGTTAACAAAAATTACAGCACAGCTTCAGGAATTACCTTTTTAGCCTTTGACACAATTGCCGGAGATTATCGCTGTAAACGTTTTTATTTGGAAGATTATAAAATTAAAGAGAAAAAATCAACAGATAGAACTGCGGCTAATTTAGGAGCTGGCGTGGAATTAACTTCTTCAAAAGTTAAAGTTAACAGCTTGGTTTTTAGTGTTTTGGGAGACGTAATAAACGTAGCTCAGCCTCAGATTACTATTTCTCTCAATATGGTTTCAAACAATGCCAGAAGGCTTGATCCTTTGCCCAGTATATTTCTTCAAACAACTATTTCGCAAAGAAATTTAAACATCAGTCAATAATTATGAAAAACAATGAATTGCAAAAATCTGTTTCCTTATATTTAGTAATTATTATTGTCTCTGTCCTTTTGGCCGTTTCTTTGAATTTAGCAACTTTAATTGTGGGCGGAGCAAAGATTTTAAAAGGAGGAGCTAATTCAGTTAAAGCTTATTACGCTGCTGATACGGGCATAGAAAAAGCTTTATACAACGCTAAAAACCTCTCTTGCGACAACATTAACAACGAAACCGTGGGTGGAGATCCCAACTATGTTTATAGCGTAATTATAAGTTATACAGGCAGCGACTGCGCTGTTGTTGGGACTACTTTTCAATCAACTGGCGAGTTTAAGCCCGAAGGAGTTTCTTCAACCAAAAGGAAAATAACTGTAAGCTATTAAAGCTATGGATAAAGCAGAGGCTCAAAAAAGGATAGAAAAACTGCGAGAGCTCATCAATCATTATCGTTATCTTTATCATGTTTTAGATAAAGAAGAAATATCTCCAGCCGCTCTTGATTCTTTAAAAAAAGAACTTTTTGACTTGGAACAGCAATTTCCCGAGCTGATTACTCCTGATTCTCCTACTCAAAGAGTGGGAGGCAAGCCATTAGATAGTTTTGAAAAATACGAGCACAAGAAAATGATGATTTCTTTTGACGATGCTTTTTCCAGAGAGGATATGGAAAATTGGGAAAAGAGAAATTTTAAATTATTGACCGAAGAAGAAAGAAAAAAGATTGAGTATTATTGCGAGCCGAAATTAGACGGCTTGGCGATTGAATTAGTTTACGAAAAAGGAATTTTAAAGGTAGGAGCAACCAGGGGAGACGGCAAGACAGGAGAAAATGTCACTCAAAATATTAAAACCATTGACTCGGTTCCTTTAAAATTAAGAAAGCAAGAAGAGGTGTTAAAAGATTTGAGAAAAAGAAATCTGGAAAGAATAGCTTTGTTTGTAGAAAAGAACGGGCTAGAAGAAGTAATTGTCAGAGGAGAGGCGGTTATAACCAAAAAAGAGTTTGAAAAAGTGAACGAAGAAAGAAAAAGACAAGGATTGCCTTTGTACGCCAATCCGAGAAATTTGGCCGCTGGCTCTATCAGACAGCTTGATCCTCAAATAACTGCTTCTAGAAAGCTTGACGCTGACGTTTATGATTTAATATCTGATTTAAAACAGAAAACTCACAGCGAGGAACATATTGTTTTGGAGATATTGGGATTTAAGACGAATAATAAATATAATCAGCTTTGTCTCCACTTGGATGAAGTTTTTGTTTTTTATGAAGAATGGAAAAAGAAAAGAAATAGCCTGCCTTATGAAATTGATGGAATAGTGGTCTCTATAAACGATAATGAAATTTTTAAAAAACTGGGAGTAGCCGGCAAATCTCCCCGCGGAGCGATTGCTTTAAAGTTCCCTTTAATTGAAGCGACGACTATTGTTGAAGATATTAAGGTTCAGGTCGGACGCACTGGCGCCATTACTCCAGTGGCAATTTTAAAGCCAGTAGAAGTAAACGGGGCAACTATTAGCCGGGCTACTTTACATAATGAAAAAGAAATTGAAAGATTGGGATTAAAAATAGGGGATACAGTAGTGGTGGGAAGAGCAGGCGATGTTATTCCTGAGATAGTTAAGGTTTTTCCTGAGTTAAGGACAGAAAAAGAAAGAAAATTTAAGATGCCTCTTTATTGTCCTTCTTGCGGAACTAAATTGATAAAGCCAGAAAAAGAAGTAATCTGGCGATGTCCTAATCCTAATTGTTTCTCCCGAAAAAACAGATATTTTAACCATTTTGTTTCTAGAGAAGCTTTTGATATTAATGGTTTGGGGCCAAAAGTAATTGAAAGACTTATTGATGAAGGATTGGTTTCAGACCCGGCAGACCTGTTTGATTTAAAAGAGGGAGACCTTGCCTCCTTAGAAAGATTTGGAGAAAAATCTGAAGAAAAAATAGTGGAAGCAATTCAAAAAAAGAAAAAAATTCCTTATCCTAAGTTTATTTATGCTTTAGGAATTAGAAATGTGGGTCAAAAAACTGCTCTTGATTTATCTCGGCGTTTTCCTTCAATAGAAGATTTGGCTAAAGCTTCTCTGAGCGAGTTAGAAGAAGTAAGAGATATTGGTCCAGTAGTGGCTCAATCAATTTTTGACTGGTTTCATAATAAAGATAATTTGGCTTTTTTGAAAAAACTGAAAGAAAAAGGAGTTGGGTATGAAAAAAACAAAGAAAAAACAGGAAAACTTAAAGGATTAAAATTTGTTATCACTGGAACCTTAAAGAGTTTGAGCCGGGAAGAAGCGAGGGAAAAGATAGAAAGAGAAGGAGGAGAGGTTTTTTCTTCTGTTTCTCAAAAAATTGATTATTTAATTTTAGGAGAAAATCCTGGGTCTAAATATAATAAAGCCAAACAATTGGGAGTGAAGATTTTAAAAGAAGAAGAGTTTTTGAGGATACTATGATTTCTTTCTCTAAACTATTAAAGTTTGATTGGGTTTTATTCGGAGCCAGCGTTGGTCTTTGTCTTTTTGGTTTAGTTTTAATTTACAGCTCTTCAGGGCTGAGCCAGGATTTTACCAATTTTTACAAGCAGTTGCTCTTTCTTTTTTTGGGTGTAGTTTTGATGTTTCTGGTGAGCATGTATGATAATAGAAAATTAAGAGAAAACTCTTTTTTAATTCTTTTCTTTTATTTCCTTTGTCTTGTTTTATTGGCCGGCCTTTTCTTCTTTGCTCCAAGGATAAGAGGATTAAAATCATGGTATAATCTGGGAGGATTTTCTTTCAGCCCAATTGAGCCGACTAAGCTGGTTTTGATATTAGTTTTAGCCAAATATTTTTCCAAAAGGCATATTGAGCTTTATAATCTTAAACATATTATAGCATCAGGTTTGTATGTGGCCATTCCCGCTATTTTGGTATTTTTCCAGCCAGAGTTTGGTTCAGTGATTATTCTTTTAAGCATTTGGCTGGGCATTCTTTTGGTTTCCGGGATCAGGGTGCGGGAGTTTGTTATTTTGCTTCTTATCTTTCTTCTTGTTTTTGGATTAACTTGGAATTTTCTCTTTAAAGATTATCAAAAAGAGAGGGTTTTCAGTTTTATTTCTCCTCAGGCAGATCCTTTGGGCCAGGGCTGGAGCCAGGCTCAGGCAAAAATAAGCATTGGCTCAGGCGCTTTGCTTGGTCAGGGACTGGGAAAAGGTTCGCAAACTCAATATGGCTTTCTTCCAGAAGTTCAGACAGATTTTATCTTTTCAGCTATTGCCGAAGAAACAGGATTTCTTGGCG
>JAPXTN010000015.1:0-9256 GCA_033812495.1 bacterium
AATATCTGATAAAAACAAGAAGAACCAAAGCCATGACAACAGTAGAAAACAATATTTTCAAAAAAGAAATTAATACTTTTTTAAATCCAAAATCTCCAACTTTGCGCCAGAAAAAGAAAAGCAGGGCAAAAAACTCAAAAAGCAGACTGATATTAAAAGCCAAAACCAGACTTAAAATCTTAATGTCAGCTAAATTAGTAAATCCAAAAACGCTTTCAAAAATCTGAGCAAAAATACTTTCTGAAACAGAAGAAATGTTGACGAAAAAAAAGCAAAGAAAAACATTAACCAGCATAAAGAAAAAAGAGATTAAAGCTGGAGTCAAAGAATCTTTCAAACTGAAAAATCCTCTTAAAATAATCGGCGCCAGACACTGGGCGGCAGTGCTTAAAAAATACAAACCCAAACAAGCAGCCGTGATCTCCACCGCTGTTCCCTTAAAGGCTCCGGTCTGAAAAACAATACTGACTATCGGCTTTCTTAAAAGAAACATCAAAGCGCCGACAGGAAAAGAAAAATACAAAACCGAAGAAAATACCATTCTGAATCTTTCCCGAAACTCTTCTTTTCTCTTGGCTGTCCATAATTTGGACAAAGCAGGAAAAGCAGCTGTGGCAAAAGGAATGCCGATAACTCCGATGGGAAGATACCTTAAATTATTGGAAAGATTAAAAACAGAAATTGCTCCTTCGCCAATGCCAGAAGCAATTAAAGTAATAATGACAAGGCTGAATTGAACCGAAGAAGAAGAAAAAATCCTTGGACCAATCATTAAGAAAAACTCTTTTATTGCTTTATGGCTAAAAGAAAAAACAGCCTGGTATTTAAAACCGCTGCTCCTGGCTCCGGGAAGCTGAACCAGAAAATGAAGAAAAGAACCAAAAACCACTCCCAAGCCAGCACCAAAAATACCCCAGTGCGGAGAAAGAAAAACAATGCCCAAAATAATTCCCAGATTGTAAAGAATCGGAGCCAAAGAATAGGCTAAAAACAAATTGAAATAATTAAGAATGGCAGTAAGAATTGAAGACAAACCGAAAAAGAAAACACTTAAAAACACCAACCTCGTCAGCTCAACCGTCTTGGCTTGAGCTAAAGAGTCAAAGCCCGGAGCCAGATAAGAAACAAGCTGGGGGGTAAAGGCCAAAAAAACAAAAAAAACCAAAAAGTAAAACAATAAAAAGATATTCAAAACATAGTTTGTTATTTTCCAGGCCTCTTCCTTGTCTTTTCTAAAATACTCAGAAAAAATAGGCAAAAAAGAAACAGTAATTCCTCCGGCAAAGATAATGCTGTAAACAAGGTCAGGTATTCTAAAGGCAGTGAAATAAATATCAAGGTCAACAGAAGCTCCAAAAAAACCAGCCAAAAACCGGTCTCTGATTAATCCCAAAACCCGACTGATTAAAACAAAAACAATCATTATTAAAGTTGCTTTTTTGATTCCTGTTTGCCTGGAATTAAGAATTCTTTTAAGACTCATCGTTGCTATGTTAGCATTTTTTATTCTTTGATTCAACCAACCCAGGACATTCCCCCTTGACAATTTAATCCTGATTATTTAAAATATAGTTGCCTTAATAAACCGAGTGACCGCTCCATTTTGGAGAGGAAAGTCCGAACTGCCATTCCTGATTTCAGGTCTAAAAAGCAGCGGGTAACGCCCGCCGTCAGGCAAAACCTGATAGAGATGCGAACAGAGACGTTTCAATCAGAAATGATTGAAAAATCCCTCAGGGATTAGCCTTAAAAGCAATTTTAAGGGTGAAACGGCTAAACTCTTGCCGGCAGCAAGAACAAACTCTTAATCAGAGAAAAAGTAGTTCGCTTGAGCCAAAGAGAAATCTTTGGCCCAGATAGATGGTCGCTTAAAACAGAATTCGGCTTACGGGTTTATTAAGGCAAAATACTCTTCATCACAAGAGTATTTTTATTTAAAACAAGCTCTGTCTGGCGTTTTTATCCAATGCTAAATTAGCCAGCCTGTCTGCTTCCCTATTTTCCTCTCTCGGGACATAAACAAAGATTACTTTACCAAACTCTGTTTTCAGATTCCAAATTTTCATAAACAATTTTTGCAATGCGATTTCCATAATTTTGTATTCACCGTTCATTTGCTTAACCAACAACTCTGAATCAGACCTAATCTCTACTTCTGCTTTTTTTATTGCCTTCTTCCCCAAAAGAAGCTTTAATTTCTTTAAAGAAAAAATTACTGCCTCGTATTCAGCTTCATTATTTGTTCTTTCCAAGCCCAGATATTCAGAATATTTTTTTATCACTTCCCCGGCTTCGTTCTTAATTACAACGCCGATGGCTCCGGGACCTGGGTTGCCTCTGGAAGCGCCATCAGTATTTACTATTATTTTATACATATTGACAATTTTTTATTATTTGTTATAATTTAACTTAGTAATTTAGAGGTGTATTATGACTAGAAAGTATGACGGAAGGTTCGTTGACGCAGAAGAACAGCAGCAGAAAAAAATCAGCCGAGAGGTAAAAAAGCTTCTCAAAAAACTCTCTGAAAAGGAGTCCGCGCCAATCATTGAACTATGATTGGCTTTTTTTATCAAAATAGTCAAGCAGACATTGTTTAAATCTTTCAAGGTTCTTGTTTTCAACAGTAAATCCGGCCGCTGGCGGATGTCCGCCAAAAGTAACCAACAATTCCTGACAATTTTCCATGGCTTTGACAGCATCCATTCCTTTGGGAACCCTTACTGTCCCCCGGCTGAACTCTTCATATTTCTGGTATAAAAAAACAGGCCTTTCAAAACGATTGCACAATCTTGAAGCCACTGCTCCCAGATATTCAATATTCCAATCAGGCGAACCATCAAAAATCAATGAACCATTCAAAATCCTTTGACCAATCTCATCAGTCAAAGCAGTAATTTCCCGATGCTTTTGCTCGCTGTCTGCCATCAATTCTTTAGCCATAATTCCGGCTTTTTCATAATCGCTTTCTGTCAAAAAAGAATAAACAGCAATGGTATGGCCTTCCATTTTTGAAGAGTTTAAAACACTGTTAATTTTGGAGATCCAATCTCTTTTGGAATTAAAATTATCAAGCTTAATGAGAAAAAACAAAGATTTAAAAGCCGGCCTTTCGCTTTTCTCAATATCAGCCAGACCCTGGATAATAAACTCCTTGTTTTCTTCAACTTCAGGCATCATATCAGAAATAGTAGCCAAAGCGACAAGCTCAAGAAAACTTTTTCTCAACAAGGGAGACATTTTCTCTTTTAAGATTTCTTCTGCCAGTTTAAAAGTAACGCCAGCATTAGCGTAATCTTTAAAAACCCCGGTTTCTCCTTCTTGTCTGGGATCAACAATAATATCAGCTTGAGGCAATTTGCCAATGGCCTGGTGATGGTCAACCACAATAACCGTAAAGCCGTTTTCCTTGGCTTTTTTAATTTCTTCAAAATTAGTAATTCCGCAATCCAAAGTTATAATCACCCCCTTTCCCTTAAACTGAGAAACAATGGCGGCCAGAGCTTTTTCATTCAGACCATAACCCTCTTCCCCTCTCCTGGGAAAAAAACAGCTGTTTTTAAATGTTCTTTATCTAATAAATTGTCAATCGTTTCTTTTAGGATTACAGCTGAAGCAGAGCCATCTAAATCAGAATCGGCAAAGATGATTATCTGCTCTTTATCTTCCACTGCTTTCCTTATTCTCTCTGCTGCTTTTTCACTATTTTTAATTTTCATAATAAAACTTCTATTCCCGGCATTCTTTCTCCGGCAATGAAATCAAGCATTGCTCCGCCTCCAGAAGAAATATGGTCAAACTTTTCTTCCATTTTTTCCTTTAAAATTATTTCTGTTGTTTCTCCACCGCCGGCTACTGTAAAAGCATCGGCCGCGGCAATAGCTTTCATTGTTTCCAAAGTGCCGTCTTCAAACTCTTCTCTTTCAAAATATCCCAAAGGCCCGTTCCAAACAATGGTTTTAGCTGTAGAGATAATCATTTTAAACTTTTCAATAGTTTCCGGGCCAATATCAAAAATATCCTCCTCTTTTCTTAAAGTGCCGACAGCGCCGATTCTTAAATAATTTTCCTCTAAAGAAGACAAAGAAATTATTCCGTCAACTGGCAATTGCAGTTTAGGATTAGCAATATTCAGGAACTGCAAGCTGTTTCTCAATTTTAATTCATCTTCAGTCCAGCTGTCTCTGACGCAAATACCTTTAACCACTAAAATTGTATTGGCAATTTTTCCCCCAACCAAAACAAAATCAGAAGTTTGAAGTAATTTTTCCAAGAGCTTAATTTTATCGCCGATCTTTATTCCACCTATTACGGACACAAAAGGCCTTTCCGGATTTTTCATTACCCACGACAAAACATTAACTTCTTTTTCCAGCAAAAAACCAGGGTAACCGGGAAGAAACTTGGGAATGCCTACCACTGAAGCATGTTCTCTATGGCAGACAGAAAACCCTTCCTGGACAAAAATATCTCCCAACTGAGAAAGAGAACGAGCGAACTCCAAATCATTTTCTTCCTCTTCTTTGAAAAATCTTAAGTTTTCCAAAAGAAGAGCTTCTCCTTCCTGTAAACTTTTTGTTTGAGCCTCAACATCGCTCCCAATTGTTTTCTTCAAAAACTTAACACCGCCAAAACGTTGGCTTAAAACCTCAGCTATCGGCGCCAAAGAATATTTTAAATCTCTCTTTCCTGCAGGACGACCCAAATGACTGATAAGAATAATTTTTGCTCCCTTGCCCCTGAGATATTCAAGCAAAGGAAGGGTTTGGATAATTCTAAAATCTTGGGCAACTTTTCCTTCTTCGGTCAAAGGAACATTGAAATCGCACCTCACCAATACTCTTTTGCCTTTAACATCAACATCTCTAAGATTATTCATATCCTTAATAATACAGAATAAAAAAGAAAAAGGCAAGAATTGCTAATCAAACTTAACTTTCTCTCCTGGCCTGATCATTCTCTTCTCTTTTTTCTTTTCATCTTTGGCCTTTTTTATTATCTCTTTCAAGTCTTTTACGCTCGGAGTAGAGGCTTTATTAATGTTCTCAATGTTTTCTCCAGGAACAATTATTTCTTCTTCATGCTTTTTTTTTGATGCTGATTTAAAAGTTTTGGCTGTTTTTTTAAGAGAAATAACGGGCAGTGATTCAAAATTATTATCATCGTCGTTCTTTTTGCCATTAAGGCAATCCTTGCAATAAACCGGCCTTTTGCCATCAGGCTTAAAAGGAACTTTAAAGCTCTTGCCGCAATTTTGACAGACAACATTATAAGAAACAGGGGCAGAAAGCAAATTAACGCCTGACGCAGTCACTATTTCTCCTTCAACAACACTTCGCGGAGTTCCATAGGTCTTTCTGGAAAACTCAATAATTTCATTGACATAGGTTTTTTCCGGAGTTTCTACTGGAGGCAGGGTTTCTGCTGAAAAAGGACGGGAAGTCAAACCATCAATCATTAGTTTAACATAAATGTTCTGTTTTGAAAGACCAACCATGTCTTCAATAGAAATCTCTGGAGAGAACTCTCTTTCCAAAAACTCTGCGTCATCAGCCCCTACTCTAAAAATCACCATTGTTCCGACGTTGCCAAAAACAGCATCTCTGACTTTTTCTTCCATTTGAGCAATATACTGATGAGCCAAAATTAAAGAAAGACGATATTTTCTTGCTTCAGACAAGATATTGGCAAAAGAATCAGTAGAAAAGTTTTGAAACTCATCAATGTAAAGAATAAAATCTCTTCTCTTTTTTTCCGGAATATCAACCCTGGACATAGTGGCCAGCTGAAGCTTGGTAATGAGAAGCGCTCCTAGCAAGCGGGAGTTGTCTTCTCCGATTCTTCCTTTGGCTAGGTTCATAATCAAAATCTTTCCTTCGTCCATTATCTTTCTCATATCAATGCTTGATTTTGATTGGCCAATGATATTCCTGATTAAAGGAGTAGAAATAAACTGCCCTATTTTATTCTGAATAGCAGCCGTTGCCTCCACTTCATATCTTTGATTGTATCTAGCAAACTCTTTAAGCCAAAATGTTTTAACAATCGGGTCTTTTAATTTAGCCACAATTTCATTTCTCCACTCAGTATCGGATAAAAGCCGGTTAATGCTCAAAAGAGTGGAGCCAGGCACTTCCAACAGGGCTAAAATAGCATTGTTTAAAATATATTCCATTCGAGAAGACCAAACATCGGGCCAGATTTTCTTAAAAACCCCCATCAGGCCGCCGGCAATCAAATGACGATAATCAACGTTAACATCTTCCATAATATTAAAAGCAATTGGGTTTTCAATGTCTGCTGGATTGAAATAGACAACATCTTTGATTCTTTCTTCGGGAATAAAATTCAATATTTCTTCAGCCGCTTCTCCGTGAGGATCAACAAAACCCATACCATGGCCATTGCTAATTTCCTGAGCAACCATATTTTTCAAAAGCTCTGTTTTACCCATGCCTGTTTTTCCAAGAATGTAAACATGACGTCTCTTGTCATCGTCTTTGATGCCAAATTTCTTTTTCTCTCCCCGAAAAGTAGTTCTGCCAAAAAATGTAATGGTTTCTTTTTTTTCCATAAATTAATCTTCAACAGGTAAGGTTGCTGGAGGCGCTCCTCTTTTTGTCTGAATTCTCTTCAAGGCCTGAGTAGGCACTGCTTCAATGGTGGGGAAATGATAAATAGTAGCCAATTCATCAACTCCAAGCAAAAAAGTGCCTCCGGGAAAAGGGTCAAAAGCAGGTCGGCGATTGATATAGTTTTCAAACATATTGCGCTTTTTTACATAAAGCCTTCTTTTGGTAAAAATATCTGGGGATTGAATCTTGGTAATGGTTTTGCTCCAGGGCTTTAAGCCATTCAAGTGCTGAGTAGTAAATTGAGTGAAAAAACTCGGTCCATAGGCCTTGGCTCCGCCAAAGAAAACCTTTCTCTTCCCCAGATAAATGCATCTTATAAACGACTGGTAGCAAACCTTTGATATTTTTCTTTCAATGGCGGCAATGATTTCTTTTTCTCCCGGAGTCATACGCATTTCCATGGGAAAGCCCTCTTCACTCTTTGACTCATTTTCCCTAAAAGGTTCGCCTAAAATCAAAATACGCAAAGCGTCTAAAAACATTGGATAAGGTTCATAACTGCTTTTGGCTTTTGTTCTTTTCAAAAGTTTATCAATCACTTCTTTACCTCTTTTAACATAATTGTCTTCAGCCACACTGATGGGCGCAGCCACTATTTGAATCCAAAGATGTTCTCCTTTCTTCATGGTAGAAATAGTCTCTAAAAGAGAAGATAAGGGATCAACCATTCTTTCTTTTTTTCCCTCTGGGTTTTCTTCAAAAAACTCGGGATAAGTTTTTAAAGGATAAACATCGGACTTAATGGGCATAAAATCACAGCCCCACATTTCCCAATCCTTGTTCGGTATGTTTTTAGGCACGCTTTTAGCATAATCAGGCACTTCTACAATTTCTATTTCCGGATATTGAGAATAAAGAGCTGATTCCACCAACTTTCTCACTGTTTCCGGAATTCTGATAAAAAAATGCGGCTCGCCGTCTATACCCACTATTTCAAAAGAAACACTGGGCATTGTTTTGCCTTCAAAAAAGGTTGTTCTCCAGTCCTTAGGAGGGTCATAAATAGGCCAAATAGCAGAAAAGAAGTCTTCCATGGCTTTCAACGGCCTGTTCACATATTGCGGCACCTTTACTTCCAAGACCACTCTTTTAAAAGATTTATTCCATTTTGTTTCCATGAAAAGAACAAAAATAAAACGGAAGAAATATTTGTAAAGAAAAAAGGGCAGGACCACCCACCAAAACTGAACGACTATATTTTTAAGAAGCAAAACGTAAGGAAAAAGAATTTCCACTACCTTGTTTAAGAATTTCGCTGTTTGGATAATAGTTTCCTCAGCCATTTAATTTTTAAGCTTCACGCATCTTATACCTTTTTTTTCCATCTTTCTCAAAAAGATTTTTATCTTGCAGACTAGAGAAAATAGTTGATTCCTTTACCATTCTTTGCTTTAAAACAGCACTAGTTATCTCTTCCTCGGTCAAGGACTGATTATTGGCTTCTTTCAATATTCTGGCAATCACTTCTTTGACTGTACCCGGCTCATAGCCCCAATCTTTCAAAGCATACAATCCCCTGCCCACTAAAACAAACTCATTGCTTCTTATCAATTCATTATGCACTGTTTGCGGATGGAGTTTTAAAGAACGGTTATTCTTTTTTTCCATTTCCTCATTTAAAATATTCATTAAATTAGTAATCTCATTAAAATGAAGGGGTTTCTTCTGTTTTTCCAAAATTAAAACTATCTTGTCTTTAACTGTTCTAGGATTAATTTCAGAAAAAGAAGCCAGCCCTATTTTCTGGGAATCCGCTGATTGACGAATCTGCCTGGAAATTCCTAAATAAGAAGTGAGGGCTTCTTTGGTCAGACCTTTCTTTTCTTTTAAAAGCTCTTCAAAAGATTTGATTTTCCCTTCCTGTTTAAACTTTTCCACTAATTCAAAAACAAGCTTTTTGGCTGAACAAGCTTTTTGATAATTATTGTACCAAAAAGGATAAAGATATTTGCTTCCTTTGTCTCTTTTGAGTTTATCGGTCAGGCGCAAAAGAAAAAGAATCTGCTTCTTTGTTTGAGAATCAAAAGGAACGATTAAATCTTCCTCTTTCCTCACCCCTCCAAACTGCTCTAATTGCTTATCAAAAAAATCCTCTATTTTCTCAATCTCTTTTTTTAATTCTGAAGAGTCAGTGGCTTTTTTAATTCTTTTTAAACTATCAGATTCAATTTGCCTTATCCTCTCTCTGGTAACGCCATAGCTCTGGCCAATGCTTGCCAAGGATTCATTTCGGCCACTTTTATTCAATCCGAATCTGCGCATTATTATCTTTCTTGATCTTTCCGGCAATTGTTTTAAAATCTTTTGAACAAGTTCATTGTAATCTGTTTCCATATCAAAAATTATAACACTTCTCAGGCCCATTGTCAAACTTTTTTCTTTCTTAATCTCAGCCAATAAACCAAAAGAGGACTGGCTAAAAAGACAGAGGAAAAAATACCGACGAAAACCCCAATACCAGCAGTCAAAGTAAAATATTTCAAGCTCTCTTCATTAGAAAAAAAGTAATAAAGAGAACCTAAAGCGAAAAGCACGGTTAAAGAAGTATTAACGCAGCGAGTAAAAGTTTCATTCAAACTTTTATTAACAATTTCTTCATAACTCATTGTTATGACAGTATC
>JAPXTN010000016.1:0-7030 GCA_033812495.1 bacterium
TTCTGTATCAATGGTAAATATTATTCCTGAAGAACCTAAATCGCTTCTCACCATTTTCTGAATAATGGAAGCCAGATAAACTTCTAATTGCTTAAATCCTTTTTCGTGTCTGTAAGAAATAGCTCGGTCCGTAAAAAGCGAAGAATATGATTTAAGAATCGTTTTCAGCAATTCTTTTTCTCCTCGGACATTCAAATAGGTTTCGTGCTGGCCGGCAAAAGAAGCATTGGGTAAATCTTCAGCCGTAGCTGAAGAACGTATTGCCACATCTGTATTTTTGCCATATTCTTGGCAAAGTTTTTGATAGGCCTCAGCAATATCCTCTCTTAAATCAGGAGGAAGCTTTCCTGAAAGAATCAGGTTCCTTGCTTTTTTGCCTGTTTCCTGAACACTGCTTAAATCATTGGGATTAAGCTTATCAAAAAGCTCTTTTAATTTTTTATCAAAACCATTGTATTGAAGAAAAGACAAATAAGCATGAGCAGTAGTGGAAAACCCGTTAGGGATATTTATTCCTTTGGGCGTAAGCAAAGAATACATTTCACCCAAAGAAGCTCCTTTACCGCCCACCTGTCCCACATTTTCCTTTCTTATTTCTGAAAACCATAAAATATTTTCTCTTGCCATAAGATTAACCAAATAAATTTATTAAACTTAAAATTAAAAAAACGATAATAAAAATGATGTCTAAAATAAAAACTATAGGACTCATAAAATTAAATTTTTAATTGCTCTTATCGCCCGTTTAGGGTCAGGATAATTGGGAATCTTGTTTTCTTCCAGATAAACAACAGCGTCTTTTGTCAATGGTCCGCCGACAAAACAGCAGACAATCGGCTTGGTTGGAAATTCTTTTTTCATCTCTCCTATAATCTTAGCATTTTTTAAAGGTTCTGTCATTATCTGCACGCTTTGAATAACCAAAACTCCGTTTATTTCCCTTGCCCCCAGAAAACATTTTAAACCTGCTTCGTATCTTTCGCTTAAAGCATCACCCATAATGTCCAAAGGATTTCTTTTAATTAAAACCTTAGCCAATCTTTTATCTTTATTTAAAGATTCTTTTGTCTCCCTGCTCAATTCGCTTACTTCTACTCCTAATTTTTCGCAAAAATCAACTGCCAAAATCCCTAACCCTCCGCCATTAGTAATAATGCCTATCCCATTTTTAAACATTTGCTCAAAAGACAAGGCCTTGCCAATATCCAAAAATTCTTCCAAAGAATCAGCTTCAATTAGGCCTGCTTGTTTGAAAACCGCCTGATAGGTTTCGTAATCGCCAACCAATGAACCAGTATGGGTAGCCACAGCTTTTTCTCCGGTTTTACCTCTTCCTGCCTTTAAGACCACAATTGGCTTATGTCGAGCAACCTCTCTGGCTGTTTCAAAAAACTCTCTGCCATTTTTTACTCCTTCTAAGTATAAAAGAATGGCTTTTGTTTCTTTATCGTCTTGAAGATAAGAAAGAAACTGAGGCAGGCTTACTTGCGCCTCATTGCCATAAGAAACTATTTTGGAAAAGCCAAGATTAAATTCAAGACTTTTGTCAATCAAAGCATTGGCCAAAGAACCTGATTGAGAAAGAAGAGCTAAATTGCCTTTCCGAGGAAGAGCAGAAGCAAAAGAAGCGTTTAAATTATTGCTTAAATTAATAATACCCAAACAATTAGGACCAATCAAAGGAATGTCTGCTCTCCTTACAATTTCTTTTAACTGCTCTTCTCTTTTTCTTCCTTCTTCTCCTGTTTCCTGAAAACCGCTAGAAATGACAATAATTCCTTTTACTTTTTTCTGACAGCACTGTTCAACAACCTCTAAAACAGCTGGCGCTGGCACAGCCACTATTGCCAAATCAACGACTTCTTTAATATCAGTAATTTTAGCAAAGCAATCCATTTGAAAAACTTGCTTTCTAAAAGGATTGACACAGAAAATATTCTTTTGACTGGCCATCAAATTTTTAACCAGCCCTGCTCCCACGCTTCCTTCTTCTTCGCTCGCCCCAATTATTGCTATACTTACAGGATTGAATATCTTTTCTAAATTCATACGACAATTTTAAAATCAACTATTAAAACTTCCTTTTTATTTCCCATCACTGGATTGAAGTCAATTGATTTAATCATTCTTTCCTTTTCTGCCAGCTTGGAAAAACGCACCAACAAATCAATCACTTTTTCTTTATTAATCCCCTCGCCTCTGAATCCTTTGATTATTTCCCAAGCTTTTGTTTCTTTAATCATTTTTTCCGCCTCTTTTTTATCCAGAGGAACAAGCCGCAAAGAAACATCTTTATACAATTCAGCAAAAATTCCGCCCAGGCCAAACATTAAAACAGGGCCGAATTGCTCGTCCCTTTTCATTCCCAAAATCAATTCTCTGCCTCTGGCTGTTTCTTGAACCAAAATTCCTTCTTTAATTTTAAACCTTTGGTCCATTTTTTCCCATTCTCTTTTTAGGTCTTCTTTGTTTTTGACGCCAATAACCACTCCTTCATTTTCTGTCCGATGAAAAATATCTTTGCCAAAAACTTTTAAAACAACCGGGTAGCCTATTTCTTCAGCATATTCAACCGCTTTGTCTAAGGAATTAAAAATTTCGGTCTCACAAAAAGGCAAACCATGTTTCAAGAGAAGGTTTTTTGTTTCCTTAAAGCTTAAAAGTTCCATAATTTTTTAGAAATAAACAAAGCCATTTCTGCCAGTCTTGCCGAATAACCCCACTCATTGTCATACCAGGCCAAAATCTTAACCATATTTTTCTGAGCTCTGGTAAACTCCAAATCAACAATGGATGAAAAATAACTGCCAATGAAATCAGTAGAAACCAAGGGCTCTTCTTCAACGCTAAGAATTCCTTTTAATTCTCCCTGATTGGCTCTTTTTCTAAAAATATTATTTATTTCTTCTGCTTTAACTTCTTTTTTTAACTCGCAAACCAAATCAACCAAAGAAACAACCGGCGTGGGAACCCGAATAGCGATACCGTCCAGTTTGCCGGCAACAGAAGGAACCACCTTGCCAATAGCTTTGGCTGCTCCAGTAGTGGTGGGAATAATATTGACACCAGCTGTTCTTGCTCTTCTTAAATCTTGATGAGGCAAGTCCAATACTCTTTGGTCATTAGTATAGGAATGGACAGTTGTCATAAATCCTTTGACTATCCCTGCTTCTTCTTCCAAAACCTTTACCAAAGGAGCAAGACAATTAGTAGTGCAAGAACCCATATCAATAATATCTTCTCCTTTATAGCTATCAGCATTCACTCCTAAAACATAGGAAGGAATATCATCTGTTTTGGCTGGAGCAGAAATAATGACTTTTTTGGCTCCGGCTTGAAGATGCTTTGCCGAGCCCTCTTTATCTGTAAAAGCTCCTGTGCATTCAAGCACAATATCTATTCCCAGTTTCTGCCAAGGCAAATTCTCCGGATTTCTTTCAGTTAAAAGTTTTATTCTTTGCCCTTCAACCACCATTTCCTCTCCTTTTAATTCTGCTTTGCCTTTAAACCTGCCGTAAGCAGAGTCATATTTAAAAAGATGAGTCAATGTTTTTCCATCAGTCAAATCATTAACTGCTGTTACTTCTAAATCCAGTTTATTCTCCAAAATAACTTTTAAAACGCACCTGCCTATTCTTCCAAATCCATTAATTGCTATTTTTGCCATAAAATTAATCTTCAATTTCTAAAAGCTCGCAAATCTTTTTTCTGTCAAAACCAACAACAAACTCTCCCCCTATATCCAAAACCGGGACAGTTGTTTCTTTTGTTTTCTCCATTATTTCTTTCCGTGCTTCTTCATTTTGAGAAACATCAATATCTTCAAACTCTATTCCTTTCTCTGTTAAAAATCTCTTCAAGGTAAGGCAATAAGGACAAGTTGGACTAGAGAATACTCTCACTTTTTTCATATTTTATTTTTATTTATTATCTATCAAGTATTTTAGCATTTCTTCTATTTTTAGCAAGCGGTTGTATTTAGCTATTCTTTCTCCCCTCGCCGGAGCGCCAGCTTTAATAAAATCAGCGCTGATGCCAACTGCCAAATCAACAATAAAATCATCGTTAGTTTCTCCGGAACGGTGAGAAACAATTGTCTTCCAGCCATATTCTTTGGCTAAACTGGCTGATTCCAAAAGTTCGGAAACAGTTCCCACTTGATTAAGCTTTAAAATTACGGCGTTGCAAGCTTCTTCTTCTTTGGCTTTTTTTATATATTTTTCCTGACTAGCTAAAAGGTCGTCCCCCACTATCATAATTTTTCGGCCCAATTCACTAGTTATTTCCCTAAATCCCTGCCAATCATTTTCTTCCAAAGGATCTTCCAAACCAATAATAGGATATTTAAAAACTAGGTCAGAGTAATAATCAAGCAATTCATCTTTAGTCAAGCCGCCAGTGCTTAAAACATAGTAATTGTTTTTAAAAAAAGAAGTGGCCGCAACATCAAGCATCAATTGTATGCTTCCTCTGAAACCAGCGCCTTCAATGGATTTAATCAAAATCCCCAAAGCAACCTCAGCCATATCAATAGGAGGAGCGAACCCTCCTTCGTCTCCCACATTAATTGCTGTTTTTGAATAATTCTTTTCCAATCTTTTCTTAAGCGCTTGATAAACTTCTACCGCTATTCTCAATTCTTCTTTAAAACTTTCCGCCGACGGAACTATCATAAACTCTTGAAAGTCAAGATTGTTGCCCGCATGCTTTCCTCCATTGATGACATTAAAGCATGCCTTAGGTATTTTATACTTTCTTTTATACCTGCCCAAAAACAAAGAAGAAATATGCTCAAAAAGCTCTAATCCCCTTGCTTTGGCTCCAGCTCGGCAAACAGCCAAAGAAACTCCTAAAATGCTATTCGCCCCGAGATTGGATTTATCAGAAGAGCCATCAAGAACAATCATTAAATTATCAATTGTTTTTTGGTCTTCAGGATTAAATCCTTTCAATCTGGCTGAAATAATGCGATTGATATTATCTGCTGCTTTGGAAACTCCCATTCCTCCATACCTTGCTTCTTTATCTCTCAGCTCAACCACTTCTTTTTCTCCTTTGGAAGCTCCGGCTGGAACGCTGTCAACAAAGATTCCGTCTTCGGTCTTGCACTCCACTTCCAAAGTAGGCATTCCCCGAGAATCAATTATTTCTCTTGCTTTAATTGATTTAATTGAACTCATAAATAATTTTTGATTAAATAGTTATAAGCAAACAAAGCTGCTTGCGCTCCTTCACCGCAGGCAATAACAATTTGCTTCATTCTTCCGTTATTAATGTCTCCGGCCGCAAAAAGCCCTTTGGTTTTTGTTTCGCAAGTTTCAAAATCAGCGATAATCTCTCCCTTTTCGTTGAAATCAACTAAATCTTTGGCAAAAGAAGCATCAGGAGCATGGCCAATCTGAACAAACACTCCTTGAACAGGAATGCTGACATCGTTATAGCAAAGCTCTTCTACAAAATCCTTGCCCCTTAATTCTTTCACTTCTGCCCTGACAATTATTTTTATTCCTTGTTTTTTTGCTTTTTCCTGTATTTCCGGACTAGCCAAGGGCTTATCTCCTTTTTCCAAAATAACTACTTCTGACGCATATCTTTCTAAAAACAGGGCGGTTTCAAATCCTGCCTCCCCGCCTCCGATTACTGCTACTTTCTTTTGGGAAAAAAAAGGGCCATCGCAAGCCGGACAATAGCTTACTCCCTTGCCCATAAACTCTGCTTCTCCCTTAATTCCCAATTTTCTTGGTTCTGCTCCAGTGGCAATTATTACTGCCTTGGCCTGAAAAACATTCCCCTCTTCGGTAAAAACATTAAAAAACTCTTCTTTAGACAATTTAGTCACTTTTTCATTTTTAATTTCAATATCTTTGCTTCTTACCTGCTTTTCAAACCGGTCAATCAATTCAACACTGGAAATCTTTTCAAAGCCAGGGTAGTTTTCAATCTCCACTGCTTTGTGAGCCATCTGTCCGCCAAACGATTTGGTCAAAAGCAATGTTTTCAGCTTCTGTCTGGCTGCGTAAATACCGGCCGTCACCCCAGCTGGCCCGCCCCCAATAATAATTAAATCGTAAGCCATTTATTTGATATTTAATTCTTTAATGTATTTCCTGATTTCTTCTCCAAAATTAGGGTCATGCAAAAGCAAATTTACGAATGATTTAAGCCATAAAGATTTATTGCCGCACTCCAGCCAATCCCCCTTTATTTCATAACCATAAATTGCCTTTCCTTCTTCAGCCATTTTTCCTAAAAGAGGAACAATGGAAAGGTCTTTATCAAGAATATTTTTATTAGCTTCCATATAAGAAAAAACATCAGGGGTGATAATCATTCTGCCGAGAACAGCAAGATTAGAAGGAGCTGTTCCATTCTTTGGTTTTTCCACAATTCTTTTTATTTTATAAAAGCTGTAAGCTATTTTCTCCACCTCAACTACGCCGTAGCTGGAAAGATTGTCTTCAGGCATAACTTTTAAGGCCAAAACAGGATTGCCTCCGCAAGTTTTAAAAACTTCTATCAGCTGCTTAAAGCCCGGCTCGCTTGCCTTGATTATGTCATCGCAAAAAAACACTCCGCAAGGATCATCTTTAACAAAATTTCTTGCTTGGAAAATAGCATGAGCATTTCCTTGAGGATTTCTTTGATTTTCAATGGAAAAATCTATATCTTTAAAATAAGCTTCCACTTCTTTCAAGTTTTCCAGCTCATTTTTTTTATTATTCTCCTCCAAAAACTTTTCCAGTTTTTCATCTCTGGTAAAATAATTAAGAAAATCCCTTTGCTGAGGCCTGGCTACAAATTCAATTTTGTTAATTCCAGAAAGCATGGCTTCTTCAACCGCGTAATGAATCATTGGCTTATCAACCAAAGGAATTAATTCTTTGGAGACCGCCTTGGAAAAAGGCAAAAAGCGGGTGCCCAAACCGGCAATTGGAAAAATAGCTTTTTTAACCTCTTTTATCATTTTTTACTTTCTTAGTTTTTTCTTTTCTTAAAAAAGCCGGTATTTCAAATATCTTTTCATCTTCTT
>JAPXTN010000017.1:0-6709 GCA_033812495.1 bacterium
ATATTAACAACATTTCAAACGATGAAAATGCGGAGAAAGATATAGTCTTTTCTAGTCCTGGAGGAAGTCCAAATAATGAGCACCCAGTTGCGTTGGGCAAGGGCGTAATGTATGTTTGGGCGGGAGACAAGATAAACAAGATAAGTTTTAATCCTTAAACATTCCAAGAAGTTAGGGCTATTGTATTTTTAATAAGGAAAGGAGAGATTTTCTGATAGGGCCTGAGAAAATCATTCTATTTTCAGAAAATAAAGAAGAGACACTGGTTTTCTTGGTTTTTTGGTCCATGAGATTTATCATTTAGCCCTAACAATCCAGTTTGATGAAAGGCAAATCCTCTTTTGCTTGCCATTATTGACAAATCTTTGTATTATGTTATATATAAAATATCCCTTAGGGGAAATAGTACCTTTAAAAAAGAGGAGTCAGAAATGAAAGGAAAAGAAGAAATTTCAGAGATTATAAAAAAGTCTCTATTGGAAGGAGACAGAAAAGAATTGAAGCGTATGGTAAGAGAGATTGAAAAAGCATTGGAAAAAGGGCCGTAAGGCTCTTTTTATCAATAGATTGATTAATCTTGTTATATTATGGACTTATACAAACACTTGACAAAAAAAATAACAGATTTAAAATAAGATAAAATGGATAATTTAAAGAAGAAATTAATTTACTGCATTTCATTTGTTTTAATCTCAGGTGTTCTCGTTACTGCCTTGGTTCAAAATATTTCTGCCGACGAGGTGCCTCTTTCTTGTGAGGTTGTCAGTGGAACATGTGATGGGGTTACGGTTTTGAAATTACAATCTACCAGCGGTTCTCACGCTGAAGCAAGCGATCAGTCCAATTATTCTTACAAAATTTGCTGTAGCGGTTTAAATATTGGAAACAATTGTTCTGGCAACCATGCTAAGGTTTTGAACTTATCAGCAGGGACCAATGCGCATGTAGAAGAGAATGGCCAGTCCAACTATACTAATTTTGCTTGTTTGTCTTATTCTCGTGCAGCGAAGACAATTGTTTGTAACTATGCTAACGACTGTTCTACTTTAGGGGCAAATTATGTTTGCTTGGCTTCTATTTCTGGTTCAACCAATGCGCATGTCGGTGATTGCAATGCTTACGCTAAAAAAGTTTGTTGTCAGGTTACTAATTCTGCTTCAGCCCCAGGATTGCCTATTTGGATAGAAACCCCTTAAAATAAATGTCGAAAAATTAATAAAATTAATAAAATAAATTATGAAAAATCAAAAATATAAAATATTATTTACGGTTTTAATTGTTATTTTTGCGGTTATTGGATTACAGGTGACTTTTGCTACGGTTCCCAATCCAGGCCATTTGCTCTCTGAGCTTGAATGCAATTCTTTGTTTTGCATAAACAGTACGGCTGGTACAGTAACTATCGGTGGAACAGCAAGCAATCCTTTAGTTGTTAACGGCAGGATTACATCAACCGGAACTCCTACCGCAAATACAGATGTAGCTACAAAAGGTTATGTTGATGCAGCAGTGGGTGGAGGAGGTGGCGGTGAAGAAACGGAAACCGTAGTAGAAATAACTTCTTCTGGGCAATGGACAGTGCCTGCTGGTGTTAATTTTATTGAAGTTATTTTAGTTGGCGGTGGCGGTGGCGGTGGCAACGGTGTGGTTTCTAGTATTCATGCCGGAGGAGGCGGTGGTTCTGGATATATAGAAAGTACTCATTTAACAGTTACGCCAAATGAAACTTTAAATGTAGTTGTTGGCTCTGGCGGTAGCGCTGGTTCATGGGGCGGAGCCAGTTATTTAACTAAAGCTGATGGTAAGCTTTTGGTTTGGGCGAATGGTGGAGGTGCTGGAGGTAATGCCATGGACTATGGAGGAGGCGGGGGAAGCGGACGTTGCTCTGGGGGCTGTGGTGAAACATATCATCCGGGATGTTCTTCGTGTACTGGCCAATGCGGCGGCGGCATGTGTGGCTTGACTGCAGCTTATAGCGGCGGATATGGTGGCACTGGTTATGGAGCTGGGGGCGGCGGCGGCGGAGCTACTGAATATGGACATCGGGCAGGCGGCGGCGCCGGCGGTTATTATGGCGCTACTAGCGTTTCTGTAAGCGCTGCCAATGGCAGCGGTCAAACTGGCGGCGCTGGTGCTCCGGGGATAGTTATTATTTCTTATTAATCTAATCCTCTTGACTTTTTTAAGCAAAAGATGTAGCTTATCGTAAAGCAAGTTAAAGTTTATGTTTCCTTACACAAGTTTAAATGTGTTGGAAGGCAGAACGTGGTCGGCTTGCAGAATAATTTAATTTGTGTTAAGGATTTATGGCAAAAAAATTATATGTTGGAGGACTGCCTTACAGTACTTCTGAGGAATCTTTGAAACAATATTTTTCTCAGGCTGGAACAGTTGAATCAACTGCCATCATCACAGACAAATTTTCTGGAAAATCAAAAGGATTTGGTTTTGTAGAAATGTCTAGCGACGAAGAAGCTCAAACCGCTATTGAAATGTTCAATGGCAAAGAGTTTGAAGGCAGGAATTTAACTGTGAATGAAGCTAAGCCGAGAGAAGAAAGGCCCTTAAACAGAGGCAGAGCCCAAGAACAGAATTGGTAAACTGGTCTGAATAGCTAAACCGCGTCTATGATGGACGCGGTTTTAAGTATTGCAAATTAAAGTAAAAAGATATATTATTAAAAGATAATTCTAATTTTAAAAAACTATGTCAAAAAAGAACATAATTATTATTTCAGTTGTCGCTATTTTTATTATTATCGTAGCTTTTCAGGTTTTTGGTAAATCAGGCTCTCCTCAATACGAAACAGCTAAGGTGGAAAGAGGAAATTTGACTCAAACAGTTGAAGCAACTGGAAAAATTGAATCTGCTCAAAATCTTTCTTTGCATTTTGAAACCATTGGCCGTGTTTCCAATGTTTATGTTAAAGAAGGAGAAGAAGTAAAAAGCGGAGACTTTCTAGCCAATCTTTCTTTAATTGAGTTTAATGCAGCCGTGGCTCAAGCTGAAGCTGTTTTGAATCAAAAATTGGCTGGAGCCACTGAAGAACAAATTGCCATTGCTCAGAAACAAGTTGAATCAGCCCAAACTGCTTTAGACCAGGCTAATAAAACACTTCAGGACACAATTGATTTGGCTCAAAAAAGCTTGGATGCTAAATATGCTTATGCCTTGACTGCTCTTGATGATGCATATATTAAAATTTACAATGCTTATAGTGTGGCCAATTCTATTCAGCAAACATATTTTTTCAACAACAGTCAAGAAGGTTTAAGGGTAAGGGAAGAGGAAAAGTACAACATTGAAGAGCCAATGAATCGGGCCAAGGAATGTATTGATATAGCTAAAAGCACAAAAAGCAAAGATGACATTGATATAGCCATAAGTCAGACAATCACTGTTCTGAATAAGATTTTGAATTCTTTAACCGTGATTAGGGATATTTGCAGTAAGTCAGTTTATGATTTAATAATTAGTTCTGCCGATAAGGCCAGCCTAGATTCTCAAAAAATATCTGTTTCCGCCACCCAGACAGCAATTTCTTCTCTCCAGAACGATATTAACCTTTTGAAAACGCAAAATGAAAGCAACATTAACAAAGCTCGGGCAGCAGTAGATTCGGCTCAGGCTGCTTTTGAGGTTCAAAAAGCCAACTATAATTCTTTAATTGCGGTTCCGCGGGATGTTGATATTGCTTATTATCGGGCTGCTCTAGACCAAGCTATTGCCAATAGAAATAAAGCGATTATTCGAGCCCCTATCAATGGAGTAATTACTAAAATCTATAAAAAAGAAGGAGAATCAATTTCTACGGCTGAAACAATGATAGAAATGGTTTCTCCTCATTATGAAATTGAAGTAGATGTTCCAGAAACAGATGTAGTTAAGATAGCTCTTAATAATGAAGTTGAGGTAACACTTGACGCTTTGGGCAAAGATGTGAAGTTCAGCGGCAAGGTGACAGAGGTTGATTTAGCTTCAACCGAAATCCAAGGAGTTGTTTATTACAAAGTAAGGGTAGCTATTGATAATAGCAATGACGAAAGAATGAAACCGGGAATGACAGCTAATGTTTTAATTAAAACAGGTTTTCGTCCCGATATTTTGTATCTTTCTAGCCGAGGAGTTTTAAGCAGGGACGGGACAAAATATGTCCGCGTTTTGGAGAAAGGAAAAATAGTTGAAAAGGATGTTATCTTAGGAATGAAAGGAGATAACGGAAATGTAGAAGTTCTTTCTGGGGTAGAAGAAGGAGATGAAATTGTTTTAAAAGTTTTGAAGTAGTATGTTAATCAGTGCAAGAGATATAAAAAAGGAATTTTGGGTGGAAGATGTGGTTACCAATGTCTTGAACGGAATAACTCTTGATATTGAAAAGGGTGAGTTTGTTTCCATTATGGGTCCTTCTGGCTCAGGAAAATCAACCTTAATGTATATTTTAAGTTTTTTAGATAAACCGACTTCGGGTCAGTATTTTTTTGACGGCGAAGATGTAAGCCAATTAAACGATGACCAGCTGGCAGAAATGAGAAATGATAAAGTGGGATTTGTTTTTCAATCGTTTAATTTGCTGGCCAGAACTTCTGTTTTGGACAATGTTATGCTTCCCTTAATTTATGCTGGTGTTTCTGCTGAAGAAAGAACCAGAAGAGCCAAGAAAATGCTGGAACAGGTTGGATTAAGTCATAAACTGGATTCCACGCCCAATCGCTTGTCTGGAGGAGAGAAGCAGAGAGTGGCTATTGCCAGGGCTTTAATTAATAATCCTGAGGTGATTTTTGCTGATGAGCCGACAGGCAATCTTGATTCTAAGTCAGGACTTCAGGTGATGAAGATTTTGGAAGAATTAAACGATCAGGGCAATACTATTGTTTTGGTTACTCACGAAAAACATACAGCTGAATTTGCTCAAAGAATTATTAATATTAAAGACGGATTGATTGTTGGTGATTATTTAGTAGAGCAAAGACAGACTGCTAGAAATAATAAAGAATTGCTGAAGTAATATGAATGTTTTTGAAGCTGTTTCTGACTCCTGGAAAATGCTTGCTCAAAACAAGACGCGGTCTTTTTTGACTATGTTGGGAATAGTTATTGGTGTGGCGGCAGTTATTATTGTAATGTCAGTGGGAGTAAGCGTGCAGAATCTGATATTAAATGAAGTTAAAAGCATGGGTGCCAACACAATAAGTATTGTCCCGGGAAAATTAGACAAGGAAAATCCGCCTTCTTCTATCTTCGGAGTGGTTGTTACTACTTTGAAATATGAAGACGGCCAAGCTTTACTGGAAAGAAATAATCCTTTTATTGTTGCTATATCTTCTTATGTGAAGGGGAACGATAGAGTTGCTTGGGGCGATAAGAAAGCAGATGTTGATTTTTACGGAGTGAGCTCTTCTTATATTGATGTGGAAAACGCAGAGGTAGAAAAAGGAAGATTTTTTACTAAAGAAGAGGAGGATTCGTGGGCTCGCGTAGCTGTTCTGGGAAGCAAGGTGGCAGAAGATCTTTTTGGAGACAATAATCCCATAGGAGAAAAGATTAAAATCAAGAAAAGCAATTTTACAATTATTGGAGTGATGAAAGAAAAAGGAAAGGGGCTGGTTCAAAATCAGGACCAGGAGATATTAGTGCCAGTTAAAACAGCTCAGAGCGTCTTATTAGGCATTAATTATGTTAATATGATTAGATTTAAGGTAGATAAAGCTGAAAATGTTGATAAAGCTATTGACTATGCAAAAGAAGTTTTAAGAGAAAGGCATAATATTGACAATTCTGAAGACGATGATTTTACTGTTCGTTCTGTTCAAGAAGCTTTAGAAGCAGTGGAAACAATAACGCTAGCCATTAGAATCTTTTTAGTTGCTGTTTCTGCTATTTCTTTGATTGTTGGCGGGTTTGGTATTATGAATATAATGTTGGCAACGGTTGAAGAAAGAATTAATGAAATAGGGCTGAGAAAAGCAGTGGGAGCAAAAAATTTTCAAATTATGATGCAGTTTTTGATTGAAACAGTAACCATTACTTTTATTTCTGGAATCATTGGCATTATTTTAGGGGTACTAGTATCTTGGGCAATTACTTTCTTTGTTACTATGATGGGTTATAAATGGGATTTGGCAATATCTCTACCCTCCATTTTTCTTGCTTCTTTTGTTTCAATTTTAATTGGAATTGTTTTTGGTGTGGCGCCGGCCAGAAAGGCTAGCAGGTTAAATCCTATTGAAGCTTTGCGTTATGAATAATTATTTTCAAATTGCTTTTGACAGCTTAATAAAGCAAAAAGGACGAACCATTCTGACTATGCTGGCTGTGGCCATAGGCATTGCTTCTTTAGTAGTGATGATGGCCGCTGGAGAAAGTATGAAAAAATTGGTTTTGAAAGAAATTGATATGTACGGTTCTGATGTCGTAAGCGTTGAAGTAAGGGTGCCTGGTCGAGGGCCGACTGGCAGTGGCGCAGACATGGCTACAGGAATAACTGTTACCACTTTTAAAAATAGTGACGTAGAAGCCATTGCTAGACTGGATAATGTTGCCGCTTATTATGATTTTGTTACTAGCCAGGAAATAATAAAGTATGAGGGAGAAAATGCGACAGCTATTGTTTTAGGTTATGGAGCTCAGGCTCCTTTGGTGGAAAAGATAGATATTGCTGAAGGAAGATTTTATACTGTTGACGAAGAAAACTCTTTAAGCTCGGTAATAG
>JAPXTN010000018.1:0-6106 GCA_033812495.1 bacterium
GTTTTTTCAAGAGACAGCTGTTCTTCTTCAATCTTTGGTTCTTCCGCAATAGGGGCCTCTGCGGGAATAGGAATTTCTTCTTCGGCTGGCAATGGCTTTTCTTCAATCTCCGTGTCTTTTAATTCTATCTCTTCAGGAGAAAGTTCTTCTGTTGGCGGAGGAGGAGGAACAAGTTCTTTTTCTGTTTCTTCTTCAATCCAAATTTCTTCTGGTTCCTCAAAGTTTCCTTGCTCTGCTGCGGCTAGGTCTTTTTTTAAAGTTCTTATTTTCTCGCGATTTAATTTAAAGACTTTATTTTCTTCACTCATGTTGTTTTGCTTCCTTTAATGATAGATTAATTCTACCCTGTTCGTCAATAGATATTACTTTTACTGGAACAATGTCTCCTACCTTTACCACATCGCTTACTTTATTTACCCTCTTCTCTGAAAGCTGAGAAATGTGAATCAGTCCTTCTTGGCCTGGCAGTATTTCTACAAAAGCTCCAAAATCAAGGATTCTTTTTACCTTACCGCGGAAAACTTCTCCTACGGTTACTTCTCTGGCAATGTTTTTTATCCATTCTAGGGCTTTTTGAGCAGACTCTTCTTTTTCTGCTGTGACGCATATCTCTCCGCTTTCCTCAATGTCAATAGAGACATTGCAAGCATCAATTATTTCATTGATTACCTTTCCTCCCGGACCAATCACTTCTCCTATTTTTTCTGGATTGATTTTGATTAGATATATTCTTGGCGCATAAGGAGAAAGTTGTTTTTTTGGTTCGGGCAAGGTCTCTGCCATTTTGCTTAATATCTCTGTTTTAGCCTTTTTTGCTTGTTCCAGCGCTTCTGTTAATATCTGAGAAGTGATTCCTCTGATTTTCAAATCCATTTGTAAAGCATTGATGCCATTTTGAGGTCCAGCTACTTTTAAATCCATATCTCCATAATGATCTTCTTGGCCCTGAACGTCAGTAAGAATTTTGTACTTTTTTTCTTCAATGTTTTTTGATGAGTTCATTTCCATCATCAATCCCATAGCTATTCCAGCTAATGGTTCTTTAATGGGTACTCCGCCATCCATCATCGCTAAACAAGCAGCGCAAGTTGAGGCCATTGAACTTGAACCATTAGAGCAAAGCACTTCTGAAACCAGTCTGATGGTATAGGGAAAGGATTCGGGTTCAGGAAGAACTGCTTTTAAAGCTTTTTCTGCTAGCATGCCATGGCCAATTTCTCTTCTGTTTGGACCCTTCATTGCTCCAGTTTCTCCTACGCTGAAAGGAGGAAAGTTGTAATGGTGTATAAATCTTTTCTTTTCCCTTGTTTCCATTTCTTCAATTATTTTTTGGTCTCCCGGAGAGCCCAAAGTAAGGAGAGAAAGAACCTTGGTCTGGCCCCGACAAAACAAAGCTGAGCCATGGATTCTTTCAAAGAGCCCGGTTGCGCATTCTATCTTTCTAATTTCATCAAACTTTCGACCATCAATTCTTAATCCTTTTTCAATTACTAAATTATGAATAGCCCTTTCTCCTTCTTTGTCTAAAAGGCAAAGTCCAGGGCTTACTTTTTTTTCTTCTTCTTCGTATTTGTTCTTCAAATAATCCTTGAACTCTTCTTTGAAATTATCAAAATTGATAAGAGAGCTTTCTATTCTTCCTTCAATAAAGTTTTGTACTTCTTTTTCTAACTCTTCGTCTTTTTCTTTTTCTTCCAGGACTATCTTTTTCTTTCCTGTTTTTGCCGCTATCTGTTCTTGGAAAGCGAGCAGTTTTTCTTGCAATTCTTTGGTTTCCTCAATGGCTCGGATAATGTCTTTTTCTTGAGCTTGGTCAAACTCTCCTTCCAGCATGTTGACCCAAAGAGTATTTTTAGGTTCTCCTCTTAGAGAGGAAAAAAATAAATCAAACTTTTCTCTTTCTTCTTTTTTAGGAAAGATTGTCATTTTCTCGCCTATTCTTACAGGAGCTACTGGTCCATTCCAAGGAATATCAGAAATTAAAAGAGCCAGAGAGGTAGCAAAAAGACCCAAAACAGCTGGGTCGTTTTCATTGTCCCAAGAGAGACAAGTGGCAATAAGTTGAACCTCTCTCTTGAAATTGTCTGGGAAGAGTGGCCTAATTGCCCGGTCAATCAGCCGAGAGTTGAGAATAGCTTTTTCGCTTGGCCTGGATTCTCTTTTTAAAAATCTTGAACCCAAGATTTTGCCAGCAGCATAGTATTTTTCTTCATAGCTTACAGTTAAAGGGAAAAAATCAGTTCCTTCAATTTCCCTTTTTGCCATTACAGCCGTGGCCATTATAATTGTGTTGCCCATTTTGGCCAAAACTGAGCCATTAGCTCTTTCGGCCAGATCGTTTATCTCTACCTCTAATGTTTTTTTATCGTTAATCTCTAATTTAAAGAGTTCTGATTTCATGATTTAAGGCCGAGTTTCTTAATCATGTTTTTGTATTTTTTTTCATCTGTTTTCTCTAAATATTTAAGAAGTTTTCTTCTTTTGGCCACCATTTTAAGCAAACCTTTTTTGGAATGGAAATCTTTTTTATGCGTTTGTAAATGAGCAAGAAGCTTATCTATCTCTTCTGATAAAAGGGCAATCTGGACTTCTGCTGAGCCAGTATCTTTCTCATGTGTTTTAAACTTGTCAATTATTTTTTCTTTTTCTGTTGTTGAAATCATATTTTTATTATTTATTTTTCTCTTGTGCCCCGTGAAGGACTCGGACCCTCAACCTTGAAGTTAAGAGCTTCCTGCTCTGCCAATTGAGCTAACGGGGCTTAAGGAACCTGTTTGAAAAAGTAAAGAGGCCATTCCATCTGTCCTTTGGTAATAAAGGCTACAAATTCGTAAACAATAAGCCAAGCAGCGTAAATCAATATCACACCGACAACGCCATAGGTCAATATCTTTTTCCCTTTTTCTACCTTGCCCGGGTCTCCGCCTGCACTCATTATGGTTATTCCGCCAAAAGCAAAGATAAGAGCAGCAATAGGAGGGATTAAAGTAAAAAGGAGGAATTTAATTACATTGTTTATTAAAACAAATAAATCGTTAAAAGTGCAAGGTTCCTGGTTTTTTCCTCCGCAGGGAACTAATCCTTGGCCCAAAACCGGAAGGGCAAAAAGCAAAAAAAAGAAAAAAGGGACAAGATATTGTTTGGTTTTTGGCATAAGCTTTTTTGAGTATAGCGGTTTTAAATAAAAAAATCAAGGTGCCCCCGGCAAGATTCGAACTCGCACCACTGGTTCCGAAGACCAGTACTCTATCCGTTGAGCTACGGGGGCTTATTGTTTTTTAAACAGCTTTATTCTGAAAGGAGGCACTTTGTCTTGGTCAAAGATAAGGCGGTTTTCTATCAATTCTTTTTTATTGTTTGATTTTATTATTTCTTCAATCGGGCTCAGTCTTTTAATAAAAATAGGGGCTAGGGAAAGAATGATAAGCCAGCCAATTGGTTCAAAGTAGTTTAATCCTCCCTTAAAAGTAAAGAAAATTCCAAAAATCAAGGAAAGAATGGTGCCGACAGAAGCTGTCCAGATAAGGGTAAAAACAACAGTGGGAATTAGTAAAATGAATAAAGTGGTGGGAGAGAAAGCCATAATTGCTCCAATTAAAGTTCCCAGGCCTCTGCCTCCTTTGAATTTAAGAAAAATTGACCAATTGTGGCCAATTATGGCCATAAACCCAGAAAGGACCTGGACCGTTACCGGAAAATTGTATTTTTGAGCAAGAAAAACCACCAAAAAGCCCTTACCAACATCAAGAATAAATGTCAAGACGCCTTGCCATATGCCTACATTTTTAACCACATTTGAGCTAGAACTTTTTCTCCAGCCAATTTCTAAAATGTTTTTGTCAGAAGTAAGGCGAGAGATGATATAGGCAAAAGGAATGGAGCCGAGAAGATAAGAAAAGATTAAGAAAATAAAATAAAGAAAGTATTGATTAATCATTTAAATAGGTTTTGTTCTTTATATTTTTAATTTGTTCGGCCAGTCTGTCCCGATGGGCTAAAAGAATTAAAGGCGTGGCCGCAAGAGCAGGATAAAATATTAATATATTATATGTATAAAGCCAGAAAAGAGCAAATACTTCGCCAGCCAATCTTCCAGCCACTTGGTCAGAAACAGCATGTTTTAAAAATTTTTTGTTCAGTTTTCTTCCCGCTAAGATTTCAAACAAAACCATAAAACAGAAAATCAGGATTATCCAGCCGAAAAACGCTTTCCAGTCAAAGTAAAAAAGAATACCCATTAAGCTGGCTGCTCCCCTGCCCCCTTTGAACTTAAGAAAAAGGGAATGATTGTGTCCCAAGACAACAAAGAAAGCAGCCAAGGCTGTGGCCAAAGAAGTGTTGATTAAAGATTGAGCCAGGTAAACAGATAAAACTGCTTTACCTCCGTCTAAAAGAAAGACGAGAAAAAAAGCAATAATGCCTGTTATTTTTCCTTTTTCTTTGCCAGCCACTCTTAAAGTATTCAAAGCTCCAATATTTTTTGAGCCAGCCTGACGTAAATCTTTTTCTTTAAAAAATAATTTATTAATTATCAAGCCAAAAGGAATGGAGCCGAGAAGATAAGAAACTAAGATTACAATAAAGTATTTCATATTATTCTTGTAATAAGGCAATAATAATTGTGCCTGGTCCGACATGGGCGCCGATGACAATGCCAGACATGTTTATAAACTCTATCTTCACTTCTGGAAGATTTTCTTGGACCATTTTTTCTAAACGTTTAGCTTCTTCTATGTTATCAGCATGACTGATGGCAGCGAGATATTGACCAGGATTTTTTTTAATCAAATTTTTTACTTCTTTAAACAAGGCAGTGGCCGTATCTTTGGCTTGCATCTTCAAGTTAGCTGATTTGACTTCGCCATTTTTAACTTTTAAAATTGGCCTCATGCCCAACCCTTGCATTTTTTCCAGGATTCTAGCCATGGTGCTGTTTATTCTTCCTCCGGCCTCCAACCATTTAGGATCTTCTAGCATGCCAAAAAGATGAACCCTGGGAAGCAATTTTTCTAAGGATTGGAAAATGTTTTCAGAGCTCTCCCCTTTTTCTATTAATTTTGCTGCCCTGATAGCCAAAAGAGCTTCACCTACATCAACATTCAATGTGTCTAACACAAATATCTTTTTTTGCGTCTCTTCATCAAATAGTTTTTTGGCCTGAACAGCAGAATTAAATGCGCCAGATAGTTTTGAGCTGAGAGTAAGGCAAATTATTTCTTTATCCTGAGCCAAAAGGTTGTCATAAGCTTTTTTGTAAATACCTATTGCCGGCTGGGATGTTTTGGGAAATGATTTTAGCCCTTCTTTTTGGGCAATTTTCATTTTTTCATAAATGTTGTTTTGAGAAACATCTTTTTGCTCCGGCCAGTCAACTATAAAAGGAATGACTTCGGCGATTTTGTATTTTTGAATCAGCTCTTGAGGCAAAGTTGAACTGTCTCCAATAATTAAACCTGTTTTGTTCATAGATTTTTTCAATTATTGATATAATAACCAAGGACCAATGTTCCAGGGCCAAGATGGCCTCCCAAAGGAACAGAAAACATGTTCAAAAAACTTGTTTCTACATTGATTTTTGTCAACAATTCTTTTAATTTTTCTGCCTGAAATTTATCGTTGGCATGAGTAATCCCAGCAGTTATTTTTTTCCCAGAATTTCTTATCTTCCTGGTGTTTTTTTCAAACTCTTGGAAAATAACTTCTGACAATTCTTTGACATTTTTTTTAATGCCGATAAAAGCAATTTTACCCTCTCTTAATCCAAACAAGGGCTGAAGCTTCATTCTTTCTGCTCCTTTTTGAATAAAATGAGGTATCCGGCCACTAGCTTCTAGCCATTTTCCTTCGCGGTAAGCTCCTATTAGTTTAAAGTTTTTAATCTCCTCGCTTAGTTTATTGAGGACTTCTTGCGCCTTAACCCCTTGTTTTATTTGCTTTATGGCTTCCAAAGCCATTAATCCTTGACTGGCACTACCGTTCAAGGTGTCAAAAATATGAATCCTGTCTCTCCATTCAGCGCTTAAGAATTTTTGTGCCTGAAGAGCTGAATTGTATGCTCCAGAAAGTTTGGAAGATATGGTAAAGCAAATTACTTCTTGGTAATATT
>JAPXTN010000019.1:0-5779 GCA_033812495.1 bacterium
ATCATAGACAGAGAAATGCTTCCAGTAATAACTATTGGCTATTTGTCTGATATGATTATTGTCAGAGCAAATAAACCAATTTTGCCTATTGATAAAATGATTAAAAGAATCAAAAAAGATATTCCTTATTCTCATGTAGAAGGAGGCGGCCACGAATGCGCTGGAGCTATAAAGTTTGTTCCCGCCCACCTCAATGATATTATTGAAAACATTAAAGAGCAGATCAGAGAACTGAATTATGAAAAACAAGAAGAGAAGTTATTATAATCTATGGCTAAAAGAACAAAGCTTGATATAAAGCGTGAGGGACATTTAACCGTTCCTTCCCGGTTGGAAGGCAAGGTTAAGAATGTCAAGATAAAGAACGCAAAAAAAAGAAGAATTAAACTTTAGCAGGGGCGGAAGGATTCGAACCCTCAAGACTTCTTTTGGAGAGAAGCAGTTTACCGTTGAGCTTACGCCCCTAAGGCCTTTATCTCTTGGCCTCTTTGTGAAGAGTGTGCTTTTTGCAGTATTTGCAGAACTTCTTTAATTCAATTTTGTCCTCTACTCCTCTTGACTTGCGAGTAAAGTAATCGGATTTTTTACAAACCGTGCAAATAAGCTTTATGGGTTTTTTCTTTTTAGTTGTTGCCATATATTTATTTTTTATTATCTTCTCTCTGAGCCGATGGTGAGAATTGAACCCACGACCTTTCCCTTACCAAGGGAATGTTCTGCCACTGAACTACATCGGCAGCTAAGTGGGCAAGGAGGGATTTGCACCCCCGAAGGCCGAAGCCACCTGATTTACAGTCAGGCCCGTTTGTCTACTTTGGTACTTGCCCGATAAAGCATCTTATCAAATCTTTCATTATTTTTCAATAATCTTTTTTCTTTTATCTCTCCATTCTTGTATTTTTTTATGGTTTCCCGAGAGGAGTACTTTAGGCACCTTCCAACTGTTAAACACTTCTGGTCTGGTATATTGCGGATATTCAATGAATCCACCGTTCTTAGTCACCCTTTCTTTCAGTAATTCTTTTTTGCCAATAACTCCAGGAATAAGCCGGGCCATTGTTTCAATGACCACCAGGGCTGGAAGCTCCCCTCCCATTAAATCGTATTCGCCAATAGAGATTTCTTCGTCAGCCAGCTTTTTTACTCTTTCGTCAATGCCTTCGTATCTGCCGCAAATTAAGATTATCTGGTTGTATTTTTTTAATTGATTGGCTTTTTTCTGGTTGAAAATCTTTCCTCTGGGAGTAAAAAGAATAATCCGAGAATTCTTCTTCTTTATTTTTTTTAAAGCTCTGGCCACTGGTTCAATCATCATGACCATACCCAATCCTCCGCCATAGGGCCGGTCATCAACCCTCTTTCTTTTATCAGAAGAATAATCCCTGAGATTATGGATTTTTACTTTTAAAAGCTTTTTGTCTAAAGCTTTTTTGAGCAATGATTCTTTGAGATAAGAATCAAAGATGTCAGGAAAAATGGTAATAATATCAAATTGCATAAATAAAAATCGTGATTATAATATCACGATTTTTATTGAATGTAAACGAGGATTATTAGATTTTGAAATCTTCAAATTCCTCGGTTGATGCTTCGGAAGGATTTTCTTCGCTTTGGCTCTTCCTTCTAGGAGAACCTCCTTCTGGCTCTTCAATCTTTAAATTGACTCGAGCGTGGTTCTTTAAGCCAATAATGCGAATCAGATTTCTGATTGCTTTGGCTGTAGAGCCTTGCTTTCCAATAAGTTGACCCATGTCTTCAGGGTTAACTCTTACTGACAGCAAAACTCCCATTTCATCAACCTGTCTGTCAACTTTAACATCTTCTGGATGGTCAACTAAAGCTTTAACAACATATTCCAGAAAATCTACATCTCGTGGTGCTTCTGCCATATTTTCTTATTAAACTTTTAATAAATGCTTTCCTTTTCGGGTAGCTCGACTCATTCTACCCCCTTAATCATTATTTACAACAAAAAATGGTTTGTCAAGAAGCAGGACCCTCTTCAGCTACTTGAACTGGCTCAGTTTCCTGAGTTGGTTTTTCTTCTACTGCTTGAACTGGTTCGGTTTCCTGAACAGGCTTTTTCTTCAGATGCACTTTTCTTTTTTCTCCTTGGATAATATTGTGCTTAATTAAAAGATTGTGGACAGTATCTGAGGTTTGAGCTCCTGCTCCTATCCAGTATAATACTCTTTCTTTCTTAAAAGCCGCCTCTTTGGTTAAAGGATTATAAGTACCGATTTCTTCAACAAACCTTCCTCTGGCCGGAGCGTTTCTTTTATCAGTAACTACCACCTTATAGGAGGGCTGCTGCTTTTTGCCTATTTTGAATAATCTTATCATTAACATATAGCGGTATAATATCTTAAAATTGAATTAATTTCAAGTCCCCTGCATTCAATACGCGTTTGCCATTATGCTCCCCAGTTTTTAATCTTTAGAGCAGCGGCAGCAGCATCAAGTTCTGCTTCGTGTTTGGAAGAACCTCTGCCCCGGGCAATCAATTTGTCTTTAATAAAAACCCCGACGATAAAACTTTTCTTGTGATCAGGCCCGCTTTCTTTTATCACTTTGTAAGTAGGAGTAGCCATTTCTATTTCCTGAGCCCTTTCCTGTAAAAGAGATTTTGGATCTTTGTCCAGTTTTTTTTCAATAATTTCATCTAGCTTTTTTTCAATTAAATGTTTTTTAATGAATTTTTTGCAAGCTTTGTAGCCCTGGTCAAGATAAAAAGCGCCGACAAAAGCTTCAAAGACGTCAGCGAGAATATACTTTTTAGAGCGTCCTTTTTCTTTTTCTTCTCCTTGAGATAAAAGAAGATAGTCATTGAAACCCAGTTCTTTGGCAATCCCATAGAGGGTATTGGTGTTTACCAAAGAAGCTCTCCAACTGGTCATTTTTCCTTCCGGAGCATCAGGATATTTGTTGAAAATGTATTCAGTGGTAATTAGTTCTAAAACAGCGTCTCCCAAAAACTCTAGTCTTTCGTTGTTGGAAATCTTAAAGTCAGGATTTTCATTGAGATAAGAGCGGTGGCAAAAAGATTGAGCAAGCAAACTCTTATTTTTAAAAGAAATGTTTAGGCTTTTTTCCAGTTCTTTAAAATCTTTCATACTTCTTCGCTGCTTTTGAAAATTGTTCCTAAAACTCCGTTGACAAATTTTCTTGAACTTTCTCCGCTAAAGTTTTTAGCCAGTTCTACGGCTTCATTAATAGCTACTTTAGGAGGAACGTTTTTTCTGTTGCCGAAAAGCAATTCATAAACACCGATTCTTAAAATGTTTTTATCTAAAATGTTAATCTGCGCCAATGGCCATTCCGGAGCAGCTTTGGCAATTATTTGGTCAATTATGTCTAGATTGTTTTCCACCCCCCAGACCAGCTCCCAGATAAAGTCAACCGATTCTAATCCGCTGCCAAACTCTTCAATGTTTTTTTTAGTGATAGCTTCCAGGTCTTCTTCTTTTTGACCGTTAAAATCCCACTCATAAAGACTTTGCATTGCTATTGATCTAGAGAGGTGTCTAGAGGCCATATTACTTCTTAGAAAGTCCTTCAGCGTCTAATGGTTTTTCTTTTTCTTGAGTTTCAATTTCTTTGGCTCTTTTTTTCTGCTCTTTTTTTTCAAGCTTGGCCATGACATTGATATACTCTTTACCCTTGTAATAGCCGCAATATCCGCAGACAGTATGAGGCAAAACTGGTTTGCCGCACTTGCTACATTTTACCAATTGAGGGGCGCTGATAAAGATATTTCCCCTTCTTCTGTTTTTTTTAGATGAAGATATTCTTCTTTTTGGAACTGCCATATATTTATTAAATTATTTTAATAGTTTAATTATACATTTTTTGGGCCATTTGTAAAGAACAGGGCAATTTTTAATTATTCATTTTCTGCCATTATTGTTTGAATGTTTATCATTTTTTTATATGACGGACAATCATTAAAGAGTTGATTGTGTTTACCTTCGGCGATAATCCTTCCTTTTTCCAAAACAATAATTTTATCAGCATCTTTAATAGTAGAAAGCCGATGAGCAATGATAATGGTGGTGCGGCCTTGGGCAGCGGCATTGATGGATTGACGAATTAAAGCTTCATTTTCCACATCTAAACTGGAGGTTGCTTCGTCAAAAATTAAAATTGCCGGGTCCTTGACAAGAGCACGGGCAATGCCCACTCGTTGTCTTTCTCCTCCTGATAATTTTACTCCTCTTTCTCCAACAACAGTATCTAATCCGTTTTCCAGGTTTTTTAAAAATGCATCTACTCTAGCTAATTTAACAGCTTTCATTAATTTTTCTTCGCTTACTTCTTTTTTCGCTCCAAAGAGGATATTGTAGCGCAAAGTATTATCAAACAAAACTACATCTTGCGGAACAACTCCTAATTGCGATAAATAATTTTCCAAAGAGAGTTGTTTTAAATCGTAACCATCAATCAAGATTTTTCCCTTGTCAGGATCATAGGCTCTAATTAACAATTGGATTAAAGATGATTTGCCTGCTCCAGAATGGCCGACAATTGCTACTTTTTGTCCTGCTTCAATATTAATATTGATGTTTTTTAAAGCATGGGTTTCTTTAATTATTTTTTCTGATTTTTCTCGGGCAGGATATTTGAAATAGACTTTTTGATATTCTATTTTTCCTTGAATATCAGGAATAATTAAGGGGTGGTCAGTTTCTTTGATGTCTGGCTCTAATTTTAACAATTCTAAATAATTCTTAATCGCTGCGTATAATTCTGTTAAACGTCTTTGTAAAAAGCCAAGCATGGAAATTCGGTCAAAAGCGCTGGAAGACCATGACAAAAAGACAACTAAAAATCCAGGAGTATAGATTTTTTGATAAACTAAATAAATTCCAACTATTAAGACAGCAATTCGGCTAATATCAGAAATTGCGCTGCGAACTTGAAAAAATCTAATAAACCTTAGCCAAATGTTTTTTGCTTTTTGGTTGGTTTTTTCTAATGTATCATTGTAGTCTTTAATTGCTTCTTTTTCTTTAGCGTTAATTTTTACCAAACTGACATTTCGGATATATTCAGATTGCTTTTTGTCTGAATTTACCCATAGTTCTTGTAATTCCAACATTTCTTGACTAAAAATATTTTCACTATAAAGAGAGATAAAAATATAAATAGTTAGGCCAAAAATAATAATTATTCCCAAGGGAGGCGCTAAGATAGTTAAAGCTATTACAGTGATAATAATTTGCAAAAGCATGGGAAAAACTTGATAAACTAAAGTAGAGGCCATTTCAGTTAAAGCAGATTGTCCCCTGTCAATGATGCTTTTTTTAACACTAGAGTTTTGATTTTCATGCTGACCGATAGAAAGTGCTAAAAGTTTATCCAAAGTTTTTTGAGCTACTGTTTTTCTGACATCAAAATCAAACTTTTTAATTTCAAGCCTATCCTCATAATAATGGATAACAACATCATTTAATAAAAAGATCAATAAGGAAAGCAGGCATAAATTAATAATTTCTCGTATCGGTTCTCCTTGAGTAATCCCATCAATAATTTTTCCGTAAAGATAGGGACTGATCAAAGCAATTGCTTGCTGAGTTAGCAAAAGAAAAAAGATGACCATCATTACGCCCCAAAACGGTCGATAAAATTCTTTTAAACTGGTCATCACTTCATTAAAAGCAATTTCCTTTTTATTTTTTTGAAACATAAAAAGATATTAACATAACTAAACTTTATTTTCAATTTATGATAAAATAAATTATTTATGACAACCCAAGTTTTAATATTTGCTTTTTTAACC
>JAPXTN010000020.1:0-5741 GCA_033812495.1 bacterium
CTTTTGCTGTGGATCTGTACAATTCGCCTGCGGATCTGGGCGCGCACATTGGGTTTCGGTGCGCCCGGTAGTCTTGGATTCTTGAAATCTTGCCGGCTGGCTTTACACCCCTTGCGGGTGTAAAGACAGCCCAGCCACATTTTTACATCTTTTTTAGAGGTAAAAAAGCAAAAACATGTATAACTATGACGAATTAATTTTGTTTCAGAGGATTTATGACCTGACGTTATGGTTGTATCCAATTGTAAACAAGTTTCCCAAGAGCCAAAAATTCGTTTTGGGACAGAAAATTGAAAATTGTTTGCTGGATATTTTGGAAGACGTGGTAAGGTTGAATGCTCAAGGATTTTCAAATAGAATATTGTTGGAAGAATTAAACATTAAAGTAGACAAGTTGAGAATCTTAGTAAGAATGGCTAAAGATTTGAGATTTATCAATATCAAAAGATATGGAGTTTTTGCAAAAAAAGTGGTAGAGATAGGAAATATAATAGGTGGGTTCAAGAAGATTAAAAATATTTAAGAAGGGTTAGAATCGCGCACGTGCCCTGAAACGTGGCGGCAATTGGAACAATGGCTCCAATGCCGGCGCTTTTGCTGTGAATCTGAACAATTCGCCTGCGAATCTGAACGCGAACATTGGGTTTCGGTGCGCCCGGTAGTCCTTTGACTACTAGCCAGAACAATATGTTCAAGGACATATTGTCAGAGCATTATTGACTACTGATTCTAGTCCTTCCCAAATAGTTTTAATTTCTAAAACGAAAGGGAAAATATTAAGCCTGTATCCCCGGTTGGTTTTGGTAAGATTTTCTGAAAATCCCAGCCGGGGTTAATGGGTGAAAATATATGAAAAGAAAAGATAATCTTTTTGATAAAATTTGTTCTTTTGAGAACATTCATTCAGCCTATTTTAAAGCTAGAAAAGGCAAAAGGTTTAAGAAAGACATTTTGCTTTTTAATTATAATTTAGAGGCTAATTTAATAAATCTTCAGAAAGAATTAAGGACAGAAAAGTATGTTCATGGCGGGTACAAGGAGTTTATTGTCCAAGATTCAAAGAAAAGGAAAATCAGGGCTCCTTGTTTCAGGGACAGAGTCGTGCACCATGCTTTGTGTAATGTAATTGAGCCGATATTTGAAAAGACCTTTATTTTTGATTCGTATGCCTGCCGCAAGAAAAAAGGAACGCATCGGGCTTTGAAAAGATTGAAAGCTTGGCTTAAAACCGCGGAGGGAGGGTACTGTCTTAAATGTGATATCTCCAAGTATTTTGACAGCATTGACCAGACCATTCTTTTTAATCTTATTCAAAAGAAAATTAAGGACGAAAAAGCAATTCGTTTGTTGATTGAAAAAATTATCTGTTCTTTTAATAAAGAAATAAAAATAGGCATTCCTATCGGCAACCTGACTTCCCAATTGTTTGCCAATATCTTTTTAAATCAGCTGGACCAGTTTATTAAGCGCGAGTTGAAACAAAAACACTTTATCCGTTATATGGATGATTTTTTAATTTTAGGGGGAAAACGGGAACTGCAATGTTTTAAAAAGAAAATAAGCGATTACTTGCGGTTGAATCTCGGCCTGGAACTGCATCCCCGAAAAGCTGATATTTTCCCTTTGTTTAAGGGTATTGATTTTCTGGGATATGTTGTTTTCAAGAATAATGTTTTGTTGAGAAAAAGCACGGTAAAAAGATTTTTGAAAAAGACAAAGAAAACTGAAAGAAAAGAGAAAATTAATGCTTGGTTTGCTTATGCCAGGCCTGCCAATGCTTTTGGGCTGACAAGAAGTCTGGTTTGCTAATATTGGCTGGTTAATTATCTGCTCCCAGTCTTTTTTGTTTTAACTCCTGGATACGTTTGTCTGCTTGGTTGATTCTTTCTTCTGACAATTCTCCTTTTTGAACTGCCCTAAAAATAGCTTCCACTGCTTGCTGGGAGAGGTTTTCATTATACTCTGTTCCATTGTTGGAGATTATCAGTAAGTCGCAGCCAGCTTGAACGGCTTTGATAAGAGATTCTTCAAACCCGTAATTATTGGCAATGGCTCCCATGTTCATATCATCTGAGACCACAACTCCTTTAAAACCCAATTCTTTTCTAAGGATTTTTTCAATAAAAAGAGGGGAAAGGGTGGCTGGATAGTTGGGGTCAATGTTTTTGTTGATTATATGAGCAGTCATTATTATATCTGAATATCCTTGCCCGATCAGTTTTTGGTATGGAATCAGTTCTTTTGATTGAAAGGTTTCAGTTGTATCAACTATTCCCAGATGGCTGTCTGCTGTGGCACTGCCCTGGCCAGGAAAATGTTTGATTACCGGAATAATGTTTTTTTCTTTCAGTCCTTCAATGAATTTTGAAGCGTAAAGAGCTACTTTTTCTGGGTCAGCGGAGAAAGACCTTCCCAGTTTGCCAATTATTGGGTTATTGGGATTAAGATTAACGTCAACCACTGGAGCAAAATCAATGTTTATGCCTAAATCAGCCAGTTCTTCGCCAAGAATCAAAGCATTTTCTTTTACTTTCTCCGGGCTTTCTTTTCCCATTTCCTCGGCGCTGGGAATGTTAATAAAGCCATACTTTTCCTTCAAGCGGTTAACTGCTCCTCCTTCAGCGTCAATAGCCACGAATAAAAAAGGAGAAGTAAGAGATTTTAAATCAGCCACTAGTTTTTTGGTTTGCTCTGGGCTGATAATGTTTCTGGGGAATTGCTGGCCAGGAACATCCCAGTCAAAAAGAATCACTCCTCCCAGATTGTATTCATTGATTTGCTTGATTATTTCAGAGTCCTCGCTTACTTCTGTTCCTCGGAATCCGACAATGAGCATTTGCCCTATTTTCTGTTTTAAGTCATTGTTTTCTTCCTGCTGGATTGGGCGGGGAAAGAAAATAATTAAAGCTGACAGCAAGATTACTGTTATTTTTTTACAAACCCGCATTTTTTATTGCTGCATTTTATCTTTTTTCCTTTTTCTACTAGCAAAGAATTACATTGAGGGCATTTTTCATTTATTGGCTTATCCCATAAAGCAAAGTCACATTGGGGCCAATTAGAACAGCCAAAAAACATCTTTCCTTTTTTTGTTTTTTTCATAATTATTTCTCCTTGCTCGCACTGAGGACAGATAATTCCAGTTTTTTGATGCTCCAAGGATTCAGTATATTTGCAATTAGGAAAACCAGAACAGCCGAGAAATTCTCCATAACGACTCCTTTTTATTAAAAGAGGTTTATGGCATTGAGGGCAGTTTTTCCCAGCCGGTTTTTGCTCCAGTGGCTTGCTTTCCACTTCTTTGTATTTTTGTTCTAGTTTTTTTTCAAAAGGATAGTAAAAACTCTTTACTAGTTCAAGCCAGTCTTTTCTGCCCGCAGCAACTTCATCAAGATTCTTTTCCATTTCTGCCGTAAATTTTATATCCACAATCTCCGGAAAATGTTCGGTAAGCAAATCATTTACTGCCAAGCCAATTTCAGTTGGCTCAAATCTTCTTTCTTTGTTTTTCTGGACATAGTTTCTTTTTTGAATGGTGAAAATAATCGGAGCATAGGTGGAGGGCCTGCCGATTTCATTGTTTTCCAGTTCTTTAATCAAAGAAGCTTCGTTGTATCTGGCTTTAGGTTTGGTAAAATGCTGGCCAGGCCTTAGCTCTTTTAATTCCAAGATTTCTCCTTCTTTTATTTCTGGCAATTCTTTTTCTTCCAGTTTCAGGGGGTAAACTTTAAGAAAGCCGTCAAATTTAATCTGAGAGCCAGTTGCTTCAAAAATATCTTTGTCTTTTGAGCTGATGGTGATTTTAGCTGAATCAAGGAGAGCTTCTTTCATTTGACAGGCAATAAATCTTGACCAGATTAGCTGGTAAAGCTTTTCCTGTTTTGGCTCAAGCTGGATTTCTTTTTCAATCTGGGTGGGCCTGATGGCTTCATGAGCTTCCTGAGCTCTTTTTTTTGTTTTAAATCTTCTGGGATTATCCAGGCAGTAGTTTTTTCCAAACTGGTTTTCAATAAAAGCTCTGGCAGCGGTTAAGGACTGGCTGGAAAGATTGAGAGAATCTGTGCGGTGATAAGTAATGTATCCTTTTTCATATAGTTCTTGGGCAATTTTCATGGTAAGCGAAGAAGAAAAGCCGAATCTTTTTGACGCTTCTTGCTGTAAGGTAGAAGTGGTAAAAGGAGGCAAAGGATTCTTTTTTATGCTTTTTCTTTCCAGTCTTTGCGCCCAATATTCTTTTCCCTTTAACTCATTAATTGCTTCTTTTGCTTCTTTTTCTGATTTGAGTTCTGGTTTTTTGTTTTTGATTTTGTTTAATTCTGCTTCCAGGTTTTTATCAAAAAGACCAGTGATTGACCAGTATTCTTCTGGTTTAAAGTTTTGGATTTCTCTTTCTCTTTCTGCAATTAATTTCAGGGCCACTGATTGTACTCGGCCAGCTGATAGTTTTCTGGCAATTTTCTTCCAAAGAAAAGGGGAGAGCTTGTAGCCAACCAGTCTGTCCAATACTCTTCTGGCTTGCTGAGCATTAACTAGGTTTATATCCAGCCCCCTTGGCTTTTTAATGGCTTGTTCAATAGCGTTGGCGGTTATTTCGTGAAAAATAATTCGTTCATAATCTTTGTTCTTTCCCAGTCCTAAAACTTCAGTTAAATGCCAGGCAATAGCTTCTCCTTCCCGGTCAGGGTCAGTCGCCAGATAAATCAAGTCTGCCTTAGCCGTTTCTTTTTTCAGAAGATTGACATTTTTTCTAGCTTTAATCGGAACAACATATTTTATCTTGAAATCGTTTTCTGGCTCAATGCCGAGAGAGCTTTTGGGAAGGTCTCGGACATGGCCATAAGAAGAAAGAACTTTAAATCCTTCGCCCAAAAAAGCTTCAATGGTTTTAGCTTTAGTTGGACTTTCAACAATTACAAGATGGTTGTTTTTATTCTTCATTTATTTTGATTGCTTTTTCAATTGTTTTTAATATGTCTTCTGTTTTTTGTTTTAATGTTTCTTTTTCCGCTGGAGTGAATTTTTCCAAAACAATTTGTTCCAGGTTTTTGTTTTGAAAATTTTCATCTTCAGATTTAATGCCTACTCTGACCCGGATGAAATCTTTGCTTTTTAATTCATCGATCAAGGACTGCACTCCTTTGTGTCCGGCTGAAGACCGGTTTTTACTTATTCGCGCTTCTCCTAATTTTAAATCAGCTTCATCATGGATTACCAGTAAACGAGAAAGAGGTATTTTAAATTCAGTTAAAAGTTTTTTTACTGCCCGGCCCGAGTCATTCATAAAAGTTTGGGGCTTGGCCAGAACAATATCGTCTTTTTTTGTTATTAAAGCATTGGCTTTTTTGTCTAATTTAAAATCAGGAAAATCATTTTTCTCTGCCAGTTTGTTAATTAGGCAAAAGCCGAGATTATGTCTCGTGCCCCGGTATTCTGATTCAGGATTTCCTAACCCGACGATTAAAATCATGTTTTCTCTATTATACTGGTTTTTCCTAATTAGTAAAATTTTTTTATTATGATATAATAAAAATATGCCTTTAAAATACCTTTTTTATATTTTTATCACGCTTCTGCCTTTTTCCTTTTTTTTGCCTTGGGCCATGGCGGAAAAAGCGTTTTTTATTGTTTTTATCCTGGCTCTTTTCGCTTTTGGAATCAAAGAAGTTAATTTAAGGGGAGGAGCAATAAGAAACTGCCTGATAGTTTTTCTTTTTTTCTCTCTTCTTTCTTTAGCTTTTTCA
>JAPXTN010000021.1:0-5168 GCA_033812495.1 bacterium
GGAGGTTTTAGATAACGCGATCGACGAAGCACTTGCTGGCTACGCCAACAACATTACTCTCACCCTGGAAGACAATAATATTGCTTCGGTCTTCGACGATGGGCGAGGAATCCCTGTTGATGTACATAAGCAAACAGGCAAAACCGCCCTAGAGACCGTGCTTACCACTCTTCACGCAGGAGGAAAGTTTGGCGGCGCAGGATATAAGGTTTCCGGCGGTCTTCATGGCGTTGGTGTTTCGGTAGTTAATGCTTTATCGATTATGATGCGAGCGGAAATTTTTCGCGATGGCAAGATGCACGTCCAAGAATATTCTAGAGGCGAAGCAAAAGGACCGGTCGAGCAAACTCAAGACACAGAAAAACACGGTACAAAAATAACCTTCCAACCGGATAAAGAAATTTTTAAGGATATTGAATTCGACTGGAAAACAATTGTCTCTCGTTGTCGCCAGCAAGCCTACCTAACCAAGGGTGTACGCCTGACTATTGTCGATAACCGCAAACAATTCGTTGACCACCCAAGAGAATACCATTTTTACTTCGAGGGAGGAATCGCTACCTACGTGCGCTACCTTAATCTTAACCGTAAACCACTACACCGCCCCATTTATATTCAAAAGGAGCAAGGCAACTACCAACTCGAGGTAGCAATTGGTTATAGCGAAGATTTTAACGAACATGTTTTTACTTTCGCTAACAATATTAACACTCCCGACGGGGGAACTCATCTTTCTGGCTTTCGCGCCGCTCTCACTCGCGCCCTTAATGACTATGCCAAGAAATACGATCTATTAAAAACTATTCCTGCAGGAATTTCCGGCGATGACACGCGCGAAGGTTTAACGGCGGTGGTCTCGGTAAAACTTAGCGAACCACAGTTCGAAGGACAAACCAAATCAAAACTCGGCAACCCAGAAATCAAGGGCTTCGTCGAAACAACCCTTGGGACACAGTTAGGTGCCTACCTAGAAGAACACCCTAAGGATGCTCGTCGCATTATCGAAAAGTCTGTTCTTTCTGCAAAGGCACGGCTTGCGGCACGAGCAGCGCGAGAAACAGTCATCCGCAAGGGTGCTCTCGACGGTATGACGCTCCCCGGTAAATTGGCAGATTGTTCTAGCCGAAACCCTGCGGAAAGCGAACTCTACATTGTCGAGGGGGACTCCGCCGGTGGTTCCGCAAAACAAGGAAGGGAGCGCAAGTTTCAAGCCATTCTTCCTTTGCGCGGAAAAATTTTAAACGTCGAGCGGGCGCGGCTCGACAGAATGCTTTCTAACGAGGAAATAAAAACGCTCATTGTTGCTATTGGGGTAGGTATTGGCGACGAAATCAATATGAAAAAACTGCGCTATCATAGAATCATTATTATGACAGACGCGGATGTCGATGGTTCTCACATCCGCACACTCCTCCTCACCTTCTTTTTTCGCCACTTTCGCGTTCTTATCGAGGAGGGACATATTTACATTGCGCAACCTCCGCTTTACCTAGTGCAAAAAGGCAAGCGCAAGCAATACGCTTATACCGAAGAAGATAGGGCCGACATCGTCGAAGAGTACAGCGAAGGGAAGCCAGGAGAAAAAATTAGTATTCAGCGCTATAAAGGTTTAGGAGAGATGAACCCAGGTCAACTATGGGAAACTACCATGGATCCTTCCAAAAGAGTTTTGCTTCAAGTAAGCATTGAAGATGTTCAGCAAGCAGACAGCACTTTTGATATGCTTATGGGTAAAGAAGTTATTCCCAGGAAAAGATTTATTCAGGCTTCAGCTAAAAATGTTAAAAACCTTGACATTTAAGGGGCTGTTTGACATTTGGGTTTTCTTTTGGTAATCTGAAACATTATGAAATTAAAAAATTTTTTTAAAGAAGCCGGTTCAGAAATTAAAAAAATCACCTGGCCAACCCGTCAAGAAACAATTAAATATACTTTAATTGTTATTGGAGTTTCCATAGTCGTAGCTGCAATTCTAGGAGGTTTTGACTTTATTTTAGTTCAATTAATGGATAAATTTATTTTCAAATAATATGGCTAAACAACAAGAATCTAATGAAAAAAAATGGTATGTTTTGCACACTTATTCTGGATATGAAGATGCCGTAGCCAAAAGTTTAAAGCAGAGAGTGGAATCTCTGGGAATGGAAGATAAAATTTTTAATGTTTTGGTCCCCAAAGAAAAAAAAATCAAAATTAAAAACGGAAAGAAAAAAATGGTTGAAGAAAAAATTTATCCTGGCTATGTGCTGGTAGAAATGATAGTAACTGACGATTCGTGGTATGTGGTGAGAAACACTCCCAATGTTACTGGCTTTGTTGGTTCGGGCACCACCCCTTTGCCTGTTTCCTTTGATGAAATGACCTCCTTAAAAGAAAAAATAAGCCGGGAAGAACCAAAATACAATATTGCTTTCAAAAAAGGAGACCTAATAAAAATAATTGACGGGCCGTTTAAAGATTCTGAGGGAAAAGTTTCTGAAGTTGACCAAGAAAAAGGCAAGATTAAAGTTATAATTGATATGTTTGGCCGAAATACCCCCCTGGAACTTGACTCATTACAAGTTAAAAAAATATAAATATGGCAAAAGAAATAAAAGCAGTGATAAAATTACATATTCAGGCAGGCAAAGCCAATCCCGCCCCTCCGGTTGGACCAGCTTTGGCTCAGCACCAAGTGAACATTGCTGAGTTCTGCCAGAAGTTTAATGATGCCACCAAGGAGATGGGCGATTTTAAAATTCCGGTAGAAATTACTGTTTATGCCGACCGCTCCTATAACTTTATCTTAAAACAGCCGCCAGCGGTTCAGCTGATTAAAAAAGCTGTGGGTCTGGAAAAAGGTTCAGGAGCGCCGAATAAGAAAAAAGTAGGAAAAATTACAAGAGCGCAATTAGAAGAAATAGCTAAACAAAAAATGTCTGATTTGAATACCAATAGTTTAGAACAGGCAATTAAAATTATTGAAGGAACAGCAAAATCGCTGGGCCTGGAAATTGAAAAATAATGATTTTATCAGATAGGGAAATAAAAAAACTGATAAATAAAGACATAATAAAAGTCAGCCCCAAGCCTGATTTCAAAACTCAGCTGGGCTCAGCTTCTCTAGATTTAAGATTGAGCCAGGAGTTTATGGTTTTCAATCTCACCAAAACAGCTTACATTGACACTCGCAACCCAAAAAGTTTTAAGGATATAACTACTTTAATTAAAGTAGGAAAAAAAGATCCATTTGTTTTCCATCCTAGCGAATTTGTTTTAGGAGCCACCTTGGAAGAAATATTTTTACCTGACAATATCTGCGCCAGAATTGACGGCCGTTCTTCTTTGGGCAGATTGGGAATAATAATTCATTCTACTGCTGGCCACATTGACCCTGGCTTTAAAGGAAAATTAGTTTTAGAAATGCAAAATATTGGAATGATACCTGTTCTTCTTTACCCAGGAACAAGAATTTGCCAATTAGTTTTTGAAGAATTATCTTCGCCGACCCTTAACCCTTATTTCAAGAAAAAAGGAGCCAAATATGTAAATGTTAAGCACCCTCAGGAAAGTAAACTGGAAAAAACATGAAAACTTCAGGCAAATTCATTGTTATTGAGGGCATTGACGGATGCGGAGGAGAAACCCAGGCAAGGCTTTTGTCTGATTTTTTGAATAAAAATAATAAACCAGCCGAGCAGATAACTTTTCCTCAGTACGATAAACCAATAGGAAAGCTGATTCATGAATTTCTTTACAATCACTACGATTTTAATCCAGAGGTTCAAACATTGCTTTATTTTTCTGAATTCGTTCAAAGCAAAGAAAACATAAAAAGGAGCCTCAAAGAAGGAAAGATATTGATAAGCGACAGATATTTTACCTCAACTCTGGCTTATCAAGGTTTAAGAGGAATGGAAACAGAAAAAATGTTGCAACTATCTCAAATGTTTGATATTATTAAGCCAGATCTAACAATTCTTTTAAGAATTTCTGCTGAAACTTCTGTAAAGAGAAAAATAAAAGAAAAAGGAGAAAACCTAGACAGGAATGAAAAAGATTGCCAACTTTTAAAAGAGTTGATGGAAAAATATGACGACTTGGCCAAGAAAAACATTTTTTGTTCCTGGGCAGTGGTTGACGGAGAAAAAACAATTGAAGAAGTTTTTAACCAATTAATCTTTTTATTTAAAAATAAATTAAACATTTAAAACAATATGACTAAAAAGCCAATCAATCAATATATTGACCAGACAAATATTAGAACAGACGCTAAACGTCAAGATATTATAAACACCTGCAAAGAAGCCAAGGACTACCAATTCAGAGGGGTTTGCGTCAGACCAAAATGGGTTAAAACAGCGGCCAAGGAATTGAAAGGAACGGGCGTTAAAGTAATAGCTTTAATAGATGACCCTATCGGTTTAAGCGAACACAAAAAAAGAATGAAGATCTGCAAACAAGCCAAAGCTGACGGAGCTGACGAATTAGACGTTGTTGTTTCCATTCCTGATGTTAAAATGGAAAAATGGGAAAAAATAGAAAAAGATTTAAAAGAAATTTGCAACGTGCTTCCCACTAAAGTGATAATTGGAAGCGGCTATCTGACTGACGAAGAAATTGCTAAGGTCTCCTCTATCGTCAAAACAGCTGGAGCTATTTGTGTTAAAACAGCTACAGAAAAAGACCCCTTGGAAAACAGAGAGCTTGAAGAAAAAGCCAGGCATCTTAAAATTATGAGAAAAAACGCTCCGGGCCTGCTGATTAAAGCTTCAGGAAAAATTCAATCCATTAAAGATTTTAATCAGATGATAAAAGCTGGCGCTGACATTATTGGCACAAGCAATGGAGCTAAAATAATGAAAGACGCTAAGAAATATGTTTAAAACAACTATTGGTCTGGAAATACATTTTGAAGCCAAAACTCGTTCAAAGATGTTTTGCTCGTGTCCAAACGAAGAATGGAATGTTTTAGAAGAAAAGCCCAATACAAACATCTGCCCAATTTGCACCGGCCAACCTGGCACTCTGCCCGTAATCAATAAAGAGGCAATTAATAAAATTATCAGGACTGGTTTAGCTTTAAAATGTGAAATTGCCTTAAAATCAAAGTTTGACCGCAAAAATTATTTTTATCCCGACTTGCCCAAGGGGTATCAAATTTCTCAATATGACCTGCCTTTATGTAA
>JAPXTN010000022.1:0-4579 GCA_033812495.1 bacterium
GGCTGGGACAGCTGGGATATTGCCCGATACTTAGAAAGCAAAGGATTGTTTTCTCAGGAAGAAACAATAAAAAGCATTCAAGAGTTTGAGTCAAATCAATTTGATTTTCTCAGCGATAAGCCGAAAAACTTAGGCTTGGAAGGATATATCTTCCCTGACACCTATTTCTTGGAAAAAAATGCTCTTTTAGATGATTTCCTTAATAAGGCCCTGACCAACTTTGGTCAAAAACTTACTCCTGATTTAAGAGATGAAATCAAAAAACAGAATAAAAGCATCTTTGAAATTATTACCATGGCTTCTTTGCTGGAAAAAGAAGTAATCTCTTTTGAAGACAAACAAATAGTGTCTGGCATCTTATGGAAAAGATTAAGAGCCGGCATTCCCCTTCAAGTTGATGCCACCCTTCTTTATGCTAGAGAAAAAAATAAAGTTTCTTTGGAGGACACTAAGATAGATTCTCCTTACAACACTTACCAGCATCTTGGCCTGCCTCTTGGTCCTATCTGCAATCCTGGCCTGGAAAGCATTAAAGCTGCTGTTTATCCTAAAGACAGCCCTTATTGGTATTATCTTTCCAAGCCCAATAAAGAAACAGTATTTTCCAAAACTCTGGAAGAACACAATCTTGCCCAGGCCAAATACTTAAAATAATAATTTTTGCGCTGTTTTTGTTCTTTCTTTCTGGGAAGAAAAAATGCTCACCTTGCCAAACTCTCCGTCAAAGCCCGGACTAATGCTTAATTTTCCTTCTCTTACTTTTTTCACTCCTTCTCCAATCAATTGACTGGAAGCTCTTCCAATTTCTTCAATAGAAGCATCTAAAAGAACATTAAACTCTGAGTCAAAGGTCTTAATCAGCTTGTCATATTCTTTCTTTACTGCCAAAGAGCTTATTCCTTTGTCCAAACTTTCAGCAATGATTTCTTTTAAAGGAACCATTTTTTTGAAAGGTATGGCTTTCTCTGGAGTAAATCCTTGCTCTTTGTCGCTGATTTTAACAGAACGGTTAGCCACGCCAATGGTTAAAGGCCGGCCGCAAACCGGACAAAGTTCATTGTATCTTTCTGCTTCTTCTGGACTGAGGCAAACCTGGCAAAGACGATGGCCATCATAATGATATTTTCCTTCTTCTGGATAAAACTCAATGGTATAAAGAAACTTGGCCGGGTCTTTTAATTTTATGGCCTGAACAATGGAGAAATAGTCAAGGTCTGTGTCAAAAACATTAGCTTCTCTTCCTAACTTTTCCGCGCTATGAGCATCGCTGTTGGAAATAATGCAAAGCTTCCGGCCGTCTGGTATTCTCCAAAGCATAGCTGGGTCGGCAGAAAGTCCGCTCTCTAAAGCAAAAATACAGGGAGACAGCTCCTCAAAACACTCTTCCACTGAATCAAATCCTGATTTTGAACCAAAAATGCTAAACCAAGGAGTAAGGCAATGAGCTGGGACAAAAAGACAATCCGAAGAAACAGCCAACACTATCTTTAAAAGCTCTTTAACGTCTATTCCTAAAATAGGCCGGCCATCTGATTTTAAATTGCCTAAAGCTCCCAGTCTTTTATTAATTTCTGCCACTGCTTCTAAACTAGGAGCAAGGATAAGAACATGAATTTTCCTTACTTTATTCTTTTTGGTATAAATACAGCTTATCTCTGAAGTTAGGACGAACAATGTTCCATTGTCTTCTCGCTTTAATTTAAAAAGCCCGGGCCCAGCTGGCTCTAACTTTTCTTTTAATCCCTGAAACCATAGAGGATGAGTAAAATCTCCGCTGCCAATTACTTTAATGCCCTTTATTCTTGCCCATTGAGAAATCTTTTCCAAATCAAAATCCCTGCTCGTGGCCCGGGAGTATTTGGAATGAAGATGAAAATCAGAGATAAACTTCATGCTTTAAAGACAAAATATCCTTCCCGCACCGGCTTTTTCATTTTTAATCCGATTTTCTGCCCTTTTTTCGCTCTCTTGATTTTCTTTCCGTCAATTTCCATGGAAGAGACCTTTTGCCTGAACTTCTCTTCTGTCTTTGATTTTATAATAATCTCGTTTCCCACAGAAAGCGTATCAGACAGCTTAACCACCCCCACTTTTATTTTATTAAAATAATGAGTAATTTTGCCAATTCTTTTTTCTTTTTCCATATTATTCTTTAAGCAAACATTTATTGTCTTTTTTCTTCTGGGCAATGGCCATAACTATCTTGCTCACCAAAGCAGCAGGGTCTTTTTCAAAAATTATCTTTTTAGAGTAAGGAATGTAAATGTCTTTCATTAAATCTTTTATCTTGTCAGCCGTGCCTCCGCTTCCCTCTAAAACTCCCACTATTTTTTTTGACTCCACTGCGGTAGTAAACTCATGCAAAGTTCCTGTCCGGCCGCAAATAATAATAATGCCGTCAGCTGCTTTGGTCATCAATTCATCTCGGCCCGTATAATCACCGCCCGTATAAATCATTATATCAAAAGCATCAATAGGCAAACGATAGGTTTTTAGATGAGCTCTTTCTGAAGCAGCTGGAGAAAAACCAACATTAAAACCGCCAGCTTCTTTACAGCCCAAGGCAGCGTAATAAGGGACGCCGGAAGTAGCTCCAGTGATTAAAGTATGACCGCGGCGAGCAACCTCTCTCCCTACTTCTTTGGATAGCTCTATAATGTTTTTACAGCAAGGAGTGAAAACAGCTGCTCCGGAAACAACAATATTGTATTTACAATAATTATTCTTTTTCACAAATTAAATAAAAATTATTATAAGGTCTTTCACCAACCATTATCTCTCCTTTTTCCATAATTTTCAAGCCCGCCCTAACTGCCAGTCCTTCTAGTTCTTTTAAATTGAATTTATGAAAATAGCAATCAGCAGCGCCATACCAAGGAAGAAGAATGTCTCCCTGGTCCAAACCTTTATCTTTGAAAAACCTTTTTTCTTTTTCTTTTAAATCCCAAACCGTCAAAATCAGCTTGCCTTGGCTTTTTAAAACTCTAACTGCTTCCTTCAAAAACCTTAAACGCATTTCTTCTGAAGGAATATGGTGCAAAACAGCAATAATGTAAACCTTGTCAAAAAATCCTGATTCAAAAGCTAATTGGAAACCCGTGCCGAGCCAAAAACGGGCTCGCGGATATTTTTCCCTGGCAATCTCAATCATTTTTTCTGAAAAATCAATGCCATAATAATCTGCTTTCCTTTTTTCCAATAAAGGATAAAACCTGCCGCTGCCGCAGCCTAAATCAAGAACCTTATCCTTTTCTTGAACAGAATTAAAAAGAAACTCCATTTCTTTCCATTCTCTTTCCCTGACTTGGGAATACTTTTCCGCAATATTATTGTAATCTTCCCTTAATTTGTCTAAGATATGTTTAATCTTATCCTTATCCATGAAAACAGAAGAATTAATAATTAAAAACCTTATTCAAGCTAGAACTAAAACTCCTGAGGATTTATCTTTGGCAAAAAGGAAAATAGCCAAAAAAGAAAAAGTTCCTTGCCCTAGCAATATTGATTTGCTTCAAGCATATCATAATCTTTTAAAGAAAAAAAGGATTAAGCCGAATAAAGAACTAGAACATCTTTTGAGAACCAGACCAATAAGGTCATTATCCGGCATCGTCAATGTTTCTGTTTTAACCAAACCCTATCCTTGTCCTGGCCAATGTCTTTTCTGTCCAACTGAAAAAGGTCTTCCCAAAAGCTATACTTCAGGAGAACCGGCAGCAGAAAGAGCAAAAAGATTAAAGTTTGACCCTTACCTTCAAACCAAAAAAAGGATTGAGTCTTTAGAAATGGCTGGTCACCCTGCTGAAAAGATTGAGCTAAGAGTTATTGGCGGAACCTGGTCTTTTTACGACAAAAGATATAAATACTGGTTTATCAAAAGATGCTTTGACGCTTGCAACAACAGCCAAAGCAAAACCCTAGAACAAGCTCAAAAGAAAAATGAAAAAGCCAAATATAGAATCATTGGCCTTTCTTTTGAAACCAGACCTGATTTTATCAATAAAGAAGAAATAAAAGAGATGAGAAAATTGGGAGCAACAAAGATAGAACTAGGGGTACAGAGCTTAGATAATGCTATTTTAGAAAAAAACAAAAGAGGACATTCTGCTGAAGAAACAATTAAAGCCACTCAATTGCTTAAAGATGCTGGTTTTAAGGTTTCTTATCAAATGATGCTCAATCTTTTCGGCTCTTCTCCTCAAAAAGATATTGAAACATTCAAAAGATTGTTCCAAGAAGAAAGCTTCCAGCCCGATTCTCTTAAGATATATCCTTGCGCTCTAGTAAAAAGCGCTCCTCTATACAATCTTTACCTTCAAAAAAAATACAGGCCTTATTCAGAAGCAACTTTGATAAAAACAATTGGAGAGATAAAAAAGATTGTTCCTCTTTATGTAAGGATTGAAAGAATTGTCCGAGACATTCCTGCTCAATCTATTGTCCGGGGTGGAGCTAAAACCTCAAACCTGAGACAAAACCTAGAAGAAAAAATGAAAAAAGAGGGCTGGCATTGTCAATGTATCAGATGTAGAGAAATAAAGAACCTAAAAAAGCAAACTTCTCTCTTTCTCTTCAGAAC
>JAPXTN010000023.1:0-4206 GCA_033812495.1 bacterium
AGCTGGAGTTTCAATTACCCCGTATTCAAGGCAAGTCAGGATTTTTTTATCAGAATTGATTATGCCAAAACCAGTAGTGGCTGTTCCGGGATCAAGGCCTAAGATTATCATAAATTGAAATTAGTATATATATTCTGGACATCATCATGCTCATCTAAAGCGTCAAAAAGTTTTTGATTCTTTTCTTTCAAATCAGGGCTTAGTTCTATTGTTTCTTTTGCCACCCATTCCAGATCTCCTGACTCAATTTCTATATTATTATCCCTGAAAAAATTCTTTATTCTTTCCAAATCCTCTGGCTTGGTGTAAACAATTAAGCCGTCTTCCTGCCATTCAAAGTTTTCTGCTCCTGATTCAATGGCCAAAAGCTCGGCTTCTTCCTTTTCCTTTAAAGTTTCTTTATTAATGTAAATTACTCCTTTTTTTTCAAACATCCACCTGATTGCTCCTTCAGCCACCATTTTCCCTCCGTTTTGATTCAAGATTATTTTTAATTCTCCTAATGACCTGTTCTTGTTGTCAGTAATTCCTTCTACAATTAGGGCGGTGTTGCCTGGACCGTAAGTTTCAAAAGTAAACTCTTCAAAATTAGCACCCCCTAATTCTCCGGCTCCTTTTTTAATAGCTCGGTCAATGCTTTCTGAGGTCATGTTAACTGCTTTGGCCTTATCAACAACTGTTCTTAATTTAGGGTTAAAAGTTAAATCAGCGCCGCTTTCTCTGGCTGCAATAGATATTTCTCTGGCTAGTTTAGAGAATATTTTGCTTTTTTTAGCATCAGCGACCCCTTTTTTAAACTTAATGGAGTGCCAATGAGAATGTCCGCTCATGGTTTTTACTATACTTTAAAAAAAGAAAACTTGCAACTAAGGTTTAAGCAATTTTTTAGCAAAAACAATAACTCCGCCAGAAAAAAGTGAAAGAAAAAGAGCAAGCCACGGAGCAAAACCGTTCTTTTGGCCAATCTGTTTATTATCCAAAACTGCTGGCCGGACTGGTTTTTCTATTAAGCTGTTCTTTTGTTTTGGCGTTCCGCCTGGATTCAGGCTGGTTTGCCAGTTTTTTAAATCAAGAGATCTCTCCATTGTTTTCTTTGTTTCATTACTGCCATAACTCCATCCTTCTAAACAATCAACCGCGTCAACATTATTATTGTTTTGGTCAACCAACCTAATACTTTCCCCGTTATTATTCAAGGCCTTGGTATGAAGTAAATCTAGTCCTGCCTGATTTTTGTTTCTGCCTAAAAGATAAAAGCCATTGGCCGGAATTGAGCCATTGAGAGTAATTGTCTTTTTTTCAGAAATAATAATTTTCCAATTATCAAGAGAGACGGCTTGACTGGCTGGGTTGTATAATTCTATCCATTCAGAAGCGCTTGATTCTTGATCTCCCATCCAGCAGATTTCATTAATTAAAACAGCTTGAGCTGGCTGGAAAACCAGCAAGGAGATTAGAACAAGTTTTTTTGCTTGTTTTTGCATTTTATCCCCAAATGTTTATAGGCCGATTCTGTCGCAATTCTTCCTTTTGATGTTCTTTTTATTAAACCTAATTGAATTAAATACGGCTCGTAAATTTCTAAGATAGTATTTTTTTCTTCAGAGATTGAGGCAGCCAGGGCTTGCAAGCCGACTGGCCCGCCTTCAAACTTTTTAATAATTGTTTCTAGAATTCTTTTATCCCCAGGCTCTAGTCCCAATTCATCAATTTCCAGAAAATCCAGAGCTTTATCAGCCAGCTCTTTGTCAATAGTTTCTTTTCCTTCTACCTGGGCAAAATCTCTTACTCTTTTTAATAATTTGTTGGCTGTCCGAGGCGTAAATCTGGAACGGCGGGCAATTTCTTTTACCGCTTCGTTTTCTATTTTAGCATTTAGGGTTTTAGCCGACCCCTTAATAATTTCTTCAATTTCTTCTTGGCTGTAAAAGTTTAATTGAAGAACAGCGCCAAATCTGCTTCTTAAAGGAGCGGAAAGAAGGTCAATTCTAGTAGTTGCTCCAATTAAGGTAAAATGAGGAAGCTTTAAATCAATGTTTTTGGCCATTGGCCCCCGGCCGAGAATAAGGTTGAGTTTAAAATCTTCCATCGCTGAATAAAGATACTCTTCTACAAAGCAGTTGAGGCGATGGCATTCGTCAATAAAAAGAAAGTCGCCTTCATTAAGATTGGTTAAAATAGCGACAAGGTCTCCAGATTTTTCAATAATCGGCCCAGAGGTGACTCGGATATTGGACTGAGCTTCTTGGGCCACGAGATAGGCAAGGGTTGTCTTGCCTAGACCCGCTGGCCCGTAAAAGAGAATATGGTCAGGCGTTTCTTTTCTTTCCTTGGCAGCCCTAATCATTACTTTTAAATGCTTTTTTATCCTTTCTTGGCCGATATAGTCAGGCCAGCTCTTGGGCCTAAGGGTAGATTCAATTATTTCTTCGTTGTCTTTCATGCCTCTTGACAAACTTTTGAAAGTATGTTATTCTTTTGATTGAAAATGATTCTTGAACTGGGGGTGGGAGTTTTCTGTAGTTAATGGATAGTTTGGTTTTTACTGGGCTATTCCTCAGGGAAATTCTTGACTTTCAGCCCGAATGCTAAAGTATGCCCCCAGTTCAGGAATTATTTTTGCGCTATCTGTGGGTAGCGCTTTTCCTTTTTATTATCCTACTGCTTTTTTAACTTCTTCCATGGTGGTTATTTTATTCAATACTTTTATGTATCCATCTTGTTCCATTGTGACCATTCCTTTGCTCAGAGCAAATTTGGCTAAAGCAGAAGAAGAAGGAGAGGTGAGGATAAAATCTTCTGTTTCGCTGTCAATGACAAAAGCTTCAAAAATGCCCACTCTACCTTTGTAGCCAGTATTATTGCAGGCATTGCAACCCTTGGGGAAAAGAATTGTTGTCTTGGGGTCAATTTTGGGAGCTTCTGTTCCGGCAGGAAGATTTTTCAAGGCATCATGTATTTTTTTAAACATGGCCGGAGGAATGGTTTTGGCTTGACTGCAATAAGGGCAAACTTTTCTGACTAGCCTTTGGGCAACAATCATGTTCAAGGCAGGAGCAATATTGACTGGCTTTTCTCCTAAGGCCTGAAGACGAGATATTGTTCCAGCCGCATCATTAGTGTGCAGGGTGCTGAAAACTAAATGGCCGGTAAGGGCGGCCTGGAGAGCAATGCTGGCTGTCTCTAAATCTCTAATTTCCCCCACCAAGATTACGTCAGGGTCTTGACGGACAATTGATCTTAAACCAGAGGCAAAATTATAGCCCTGTTTCGGGTCAACTTGAGTTTGAGAAATGCCTTCCAACCGGTATTCAATCGGGTCTTCAATGGTTACTATTTTTATTTCCGGGTTTTTTATCTTTTTCAAAAAAGCGTAAAGGGTGGTAGTTTTACCAGAACCAGTTGGTCCGGTGACAATAATCATTCCGTTTGGCTTTTGCGCTTGTTCAACAAAAATCTGATAAAGGTCTTTTCGCAGGCCTAGTTGTTCCAAATCAATCAGGCTTTTAGGATTAAGAATTCTCATCACAATGGTTTCGCCGTATTCAGAAGGAAGAGTGGAGGCCCTTATTTCTATTTCTTCCGGTTTTTCATTGTTTTCAATAACTACGGTAAATCTTCCGTCTTGAGGTTTTTTTTCAATATTCAGTTTCATTTGAGAGAGAAGTTTTATTCTGGAAACTAGTGATTTGTAGGCAATGGGGCTGAAATTACAGACATTTTGAAGCAAGCCGTCAATTCTTATTCTTAATGTTCCGCCGTTTTCTTCTGCTTCCAGGTGCAAATCAGAAGCATCTAGAAAAATAGCGCCAGCCATAATGGTTTTGATAAAAACACTTATTTCTTTTGTTGAAGCTTCGTCTATGGCCTGAACATAACTGGGAAGGTCTTTAAACCTTCTATCAGCCTGGAATAAAAATCCTAAATCTAATTTTAATTTACCTGTTATCTCCATAATTTATTTAAACAAAGCAATAAATTCTTTTTTGGCTGAATCCAGGTCTTGTTTTTGGGCAAGAAAGATTCCGCCTTGATTTTTGTAATTGCCCTGATAAGCATTTTTAATTTTATCAATAATTTCTTTTTGGTCAGAGTAAAACACTCCCTTAATGTTTAAGGGAGAAGAATTGCTTTCCCACAGTAAAACAAAAGAAGGAAGAAGAAGGATGTCTTTCATTTTTTTCACAACAAAGCTCAGGTCAGAAG
>JAPXTN010000024.1:0-4194 GCA_033812495.1 bacterium
ATGCTACCATGGTTTACATTCCTGAAGACGAGGAACTTGAGCAGGGAAGGAAAATCAAGGCAAGCTATCGGCCAACCAAAGAAGAACTGAATACAGAAGAGAGCAATAATGAAGAAGAGCAAGAAACAAGAAGGGTTAAATATAATCCAGAAAGGCATGTTTTAATAGAGGAGATTAAAGAAACTAATCCTGAATTAAAGCCAGGCCAAGAATTAAAGATTCCTTTGGAACAAAAAGAAGGTTTTGGCCGGATTGCTGCTCAAACTGCCAAGCAAGTAGTTTTGCAAAAAATAAGAGAAGCAGAAAAAGAAAATATTCTTGAAGAGTATAAATCAAAAGAAGGAGAAATTGTTTCTGGAATTGTTCAAAGGGTTGAGGGCTCTAATGTTTATTTTGATATTGGTAAAAGTTTAGGAATCTTGCCCAAAGAAGAGCAAATTAGGGGCGAGTTTTACAAAGAAGGTCAGAGATTGAAACTTTTTGTCTTAAAAGTTGACACCACTCCCAAGGGGCCAATTATCATTTTGTCCAGAGCTTATCCCAAATTAGTATCAAAACTTTTTGAATTAGAAGTTCCGGAAATCAATTCAGGTCAGATAGAAATTAAAGCGATTGCCAGAGAGCCGGGTTCAAGAACAAAGATAGCGGTTGTTTCTTTAGCAGAAGGGGTTGACCCGATTGGAGCAATGGTTGGCCAAAGAGGAGTAAGGGTGGCAGCAGTAATCTCTGAACTAGGAGGAGAAAAGATTGATGTTATTGAATATTCTGACGACCCAATAAAATACATTATTAATTCTTTGTCTCCGGCCAAGGTTATTGATGTAAAGATTTTGCCGAAAAATACAGCTTTGGTTATTGTTCCGGAAGATCAGCTTTCTTTGGCTATTGGTAAAGAAGGGCAGAATGTAAGACTTTCGGCTAAGCTTACTGGTTGGAAGATAGATGTTAAGAGTGAAGAGCAAATTAAGGAAAGCGAAGAAGAGCTGGATATTGATGAAGAAGAAAATTAAAGAATAAAAACATGAAAAGTGAAATTAAAGATATTACTCCAACCAAGAAAAACATTGAAATAGAAGTATCGGCAGAAGAGTTTGACGTTTTTTGCCAAGAGGCCTTAAAAGAAATGGCCAAAGAATTGGAATTGCCTGGCTTTAGAAAAGGCATGGTTCCTGAGGCAATGGCTAAGGAGAAAATAGGGGAAAATAGTGTTTTATCTTTGGCGGCCGAGAAGGCTATTAAGAAAAATTGGGTTGATTTTTTTCAGCAAACTAATCTGGAAATAGTTTCTCAGCCAATAATCAGTATTTTAAAATTAGCCAGAGGCAATCCTTTTGTTTTCTCTGCTGAAGTTGATGTTTTGGCAGATATTTTATTGCCTGACGTAGCAGCTATTGCTAAAAGTATTAATAAAGACGAAGAAATAAAAGTAGAGCAAGCAGAAATAGAAGAAGCAATCCTTTGGCTCCAGCAGTCGCGAGCAAAGTTTGAAAACAAGCAAGGCAAAGCAGAAAAAGGAGATTGGGTAGAAATAACTTTAAATGATAAAGACAAAGATAGTTTTATCTTGGGTAAAGGTCATTATCTGGAAGATGAGATTTTAGGAATGGAGCCAGGCCAGGAAAAAGAGGCAGAAGTAAATGGCAACAAGACAAAGGTAAGATTAGATTTTTTGAAAAAGGTTCAAATGCCGGAGATAAATGATGAGTGGGCAAAGAGTTTGGGAGAGTTTTCAAGTTTAGAAGCTCTTAAGAAAAACATTGAAGAGGGGATAAAACAAGAAAAAGAGATTGCTTTGAGACAAAAGAAAAGGATTGAGTTTTTGGAAAAGATGGCTGCCAAGACAAAGGTGGAGCTTCCGGAAACATTAGTGAAAAGAGAAGCCCAGGGCTTAATGAAGAATCTTGAAAACAGAGTAAATGCAGAACTGGGAATCAGCTTGGAAGAATATCTTGCTCAAGTAAAGAAAACCAAAGAACAGGTTGAAAAAGAGTTTGAGAAAATTGGACAAGACAGGGTGCGCAATTTTCTTATCATTAATCAGATTATTAAGAATGAAAAAATAGAAGCCAAAGAAGAGGAAATAAAGGAGAAGGTCCAAGAAATGCTGAACAATTATTCTAACCCTGAGCAGGCTCAAAAAGAGATTGACTTAAATAAAGTAAAAATGTATATTGAAGATGAGATTAAAACAGAAAAAGCCTTCAATCTTTTTGGCTTTTAATAAAACATATGAATTTGATACCAACAGTAATTGAAAAATCGCAACACGGAGAAAGGGCTTATGATATTTACTCCCGCCTTTTAAAGGAAAGAATTATTCTTATGGCTGGAGTTGTTGATGATAATATAGCTAATTCCATAGTGGCTCAGCTTTTGTTTTTGGCCTCAAAAGATCCTAAAAAGGATATTCAGATTTACATTAACAGTCCGGGAGGTTCGGTCACAGCCGGTTTAGCCATTTATGATACCATGCAATATATTAAACCAGATATTTCTACTGTTTCCATTGGCATGTCAGCCTCAATGGGAGCTTTGATTTTGGCGGCTGGAACCAAGGGCAAGCGTTATTCTTTACCTAATTCAGAGATTTTGCTTCATCAGGTAGCCGGAGGAGCCAAAGGACAGGCCACGGAAATAGAAATAACGGCCAAGCAGATACTGAAAATAAAAGAAACTCTTAATAAGATATTGGCCAAGCATACTGGCCAGCCCTTGTCCAAGATTTCCAAGGACACGGACAGGGATTTTTATCTTACAGCCCAGGAAGCAAAAGAATATGGGATTATTGATGAAGTAATCGGAGGGAAAAAATTAGGAATAGCTATTGACAAGAAGAAAGGAGGAGAGATATAATGGAATAAAATAAATCATAAGAGGTGAAGTGCTTATGAAAAAAAGTGCGGATCTGTATTTAATCTTTGAAGGAAAAAATTGGAAAAGATTTTTAATAAATAAAAGGTTACTTTAGCTTCGGCTAAAGGTTTTTTAATTAGAAGATAATAAATAATATAAAATATATGAGGAAAAATATTTTAAGAGTGTTGTTCTCCTTTGCGATAATTTCAATGATTTTTGCGGGAGAAGGAGTTTTGGCTGCTAGTTGTGGTTCAGCCAATGGTCAAAGCTATTATACTGCTCCGACTACTAATCTTTGCGCATCAGGAACAGCCTCTACAGTGTCAGGTTCCGGCCCTTGGACTTGGACTTGTTATGGATGGATGCCGAGGGAATCTAATAGGAATTGGGTTGATATAACAATGTCTTCTTCCGGCCAATATATAACAGCTGTTACTTACGGTGACCAGATCTATGTTTCCAACGACTACGGAGCAACCTGGGCAGCTAGAGGGATTTCGCAGTCGTGGCACGCAGTAGCGATGTCTTCTTCCGGCCAATATCAGATAGCAGGTGGTGAAAGGTCTGTTTATAGGTCTACTGATTATGGGGTAACGTGGAATTTGGTTAAAGATACTGGAGATTTTAGCAATGTCGAATCGTTAAATGTTTCACCTAACGGTCAATATCAAATAATAGGAGCTATGAATGCCTTTATCTCCAGCGATTACGGAGCAACCTGGACAACAATTCCCTATGCCCATAATGGAGTGGCAATATCTGACACAGGACAGTATTTAATAAGAATTGGCACGACAGGTGGGACAATTAAAACCTCCAGCGATTACGGAGCAACTTGGACAGATAGGAATTTTTTGGGAAGCGAAATCATATATTGGCGTGCGGACATGTCTTCTTCCGGCCAATATCAGGCAACATCAGTTTATCCCGACGGGAAAATTTATACTTCCAGTGATTACGGTGTTACTTGGACGGCCAGACAATTTAATGGAAGGTGGGAAGATGTAGAAATGTCTTCTTCCGGCCAATATCAAATATCAGCAATTTCCGGTGGACAAATTTATATCTCCAGCGATTACGGTGTTACTTGGACAGCAAAAGAAACAAATAGAGAATGGAATGGGGTAGCAATATCTGCCGATGGACAGCACAAAGCAGCTGTTGTTTACGGTGGCCAGATCTATGTTTCTTATAATGACGATGGCTCCAATGCCAATTGTTCCGCAATGTTAAAAACCGATGGCGTTTGCGGTTCTGCCAATGGTCATGGATATCCTTCAACTTCAAACATTGATTTAAGCTCTGAGAGGTGTACATCTGGAACATTTACTTCATTTA
>JAPXTN010000025.1:0-3907 GCA_033812495.1 bacterium
CTCTAATACTGAGCCAGTGATAAGATTAATGGTTGAGGCAAAAATTAAAAACGTGATGAAGGACAAAGTTAAAGAATTGCAAAGCTTTTTGTTACAATAGCCCCATTTTTTTTCTTACCTCAGCCATTGTTTTTTCCGCTCTTTTTCTGGCCTGGCCAGCTCCTCTTTCCAGGACAGAATTAACGTAAGCAGGGTTGTTTTTTAACTCTTCTTTTTTTTCTCTCAGGGGTTTCAGCTTTTCAATTAATAAATCAGCCAAAGCTTTTTTAAAATCACCATAGTTTTTGTTTTGAAAATCTTTTTCAATTTCCCTTATCGGTCTGTTGGAAAATAAAGAAAAAATAGTTAAAAGATTGGAAATGCCTTTTTTCTTTATCGGGTCATATTTTATTTCTTTGCCCGAATCAGTGGTGGCGCTCATTATCTTTTTTCTAATTGATTCTGATTCTTCAAAAAGTCCGATACAGCCCTTGCCTTTGTCGGTTTTGGACATCTTTTTTTCCGGAGAAACTAGAGACATGATGGTTGCTCCTTGTTTGGGAAACATGGCTTTGGGCAAGATAAAAGTTTGGCCATATTTTTTATTGAACTTTTCAGCAATGTTTCTAGTTAATTCCAAGTGCTGAGCTTGGTCTTTGCCAATAGGCACGGCTTCGGTTTCGTATAAAAGAATATCAGCAGCCATAAGCAGGGGATAATTTAAAAGTCCGGCATTAATATAGTCAGGATGCTTTTGAGATTTATCTTTGAACTGGGTCATTCTTTTTAATTCTCCCAAGGGGGTGATTGTGCCGAGCAGCCAAGACAGCTCAGCATGCTCTTTTACTTGAGATTGAACAAAAAGGATGCATTTTTGAGGATTTAAACCAACAGCTAAATAGCTGGAAGCCAAATCAAAAATTTGATCCTGCAAAGAATTTTTCTCGTAAGGAGTAGTAATAGCGTGCCAGTCAACAACGCAAAAAAGGCAATCTTCTTTTTCTTGAAGTTCAATCCATTGTTTTATGGCTCCCAGATAGTTTCCTAGATGGATTTCTCCGGTTGGCCTGATGCCGCTAAATATTTTCATACTTCTATAATTACTGGCAGTATCATTGGCCTTCTTTTCGTTTTCTGGAAAAGAAAGTCGCCTAAAGTATTTTTAACATTATCTTTGACATATGTCCAGTTAACTACATGGCCAGAAGCAGTAGCTTTCTCAACGGTTTGAATAACTTTTTTTCTAGCTTCATAAAGCAGGTTTTTTGATTCTCTGAGATAAACAAAGCCCCGGGAAATAATATCCGGAGATTCTTGAACCTTGCCTGTTTTTCTGTTGACCACAGCAATAATGACGAATATGCCGTCTTTGGCCAGCATCTGCCTGTCTCTTAAAACTACTTCTCCCACATCTCCGACTCCTAATCCGTCCACCATAACATAATTGGAAGGAACTTCTTTCTTTTCAACAAATGCTTTTTTCGGAGAAACTGAAACTACTTTGCCATTATCAGCCAGAATAACATTTTCTTCTTTCATTCCGCATTCTTGGGCCAATTGAGCATTGGCACACATCATTGAGAATTGACCATGAATGGGCATAAAAAAGGTTGGTTTCATTATTTTAATCATTTCTTTCAGCTCTTCTTGCTGAGCATGGCCTCCGGCATGAATGTCCATCATTTTGTAATGGAAGACATTGGCTTTTTGTCTTAAAAGGTCGTCTTTAAGCATTTGCACTGTTCTTTCGTTTCCCGGAATCACTGAAGAAGAAAAGACAATAGTGTCTCCCGGTTTAATAACAATTGAAGGATGTTCTTTAGTAGCTATTTTCATCAAGCCAGCCATTTCTTCTCCTTGAGCTCCGGTGCAAAGAATGGTTATCTTTTTATCAGGATAATTATTGGCTTCGGCTATTTTTTTCAGAAAAGTTCCTTTTTGGGATTTTAAATAGCCTAATTTTTTAGCAATTTCCACATTGCTTTTCATGCTATGGCCAATAAATCCTACTTTTCTGTTATATTTTTCAGAAAGAGTAATGGCTTGCTGAATTCGGTTAACCAAAGAAGAGAAGGTAGCAATGATGATTCTACCCTGAGCCTGGCTGAAAATTTTTTCCATGTTTTCAAATATCTGCTTTTCGGATAAAGAATGGCCTTCTTCTTCTGCTCCAGTAGAATCTGACATTAAAAGAGTGATTCCTCTTTTGCTTATTTCCTCCAGCTTGGCAAAATCAGTCGGTTTTTCGTTGACAGGAAAATTGTCAAACTTAAAATCAGAAGTGTGAATAATGTTTCCAGCCGGAGTTTTAATAAAAATGCCCATATTATCAGGAATATTATGGTTTTGGCGGAAGAACTCAATTTGAAAAACGCCAAGGGTTATTCTTGAACCATGAGTGATTTCATTGATATTCAACTTTGGCTGTTCAGGAAATTCATCTTGCCTTTTAAGGATAATACCTTTTGTTAGAGGAGAAGCAAAGACAGGTGGATTGCCAATGCGGTGGAGGATATAGGGAATGGCTCCAATATGGTCATAATGGCCATGAGTGATTAAAACCCCGACAATGTTTTTGTATTTATTATCTTTGAGCAAGTAAGAGATGTCAGGAATGATATAGTCAATGCCCGGCATGTCTTCTTCCGGCATTCTGAAGCCGACGTCAATTATTAAAATCTGATTTTTGTATTCCAAAAGCGTCATATTCCGGCCAACTTCACTTAAACCGCCCAAAGGAATAACTTTCAGCTCTTCTTGTTGAGTGAAAGATTTTTTGAAGGTCTTTGGCCTTCGTGAGTATTGTTTTTTCTGCATAAGCTTATATTTATTATTTTAAGAAACTAAGTTCTTGAGGCGCTTGTTTCAATGGTTTCTCCTCTCTTATTGGAGGCACCTTTTTATAATTATTATTTTTTATCCAACCTTTAGTTGTGTAGTAATAGGAAGCACCCTTCATTTTTTCAATTGGCTTGTAATCAGGCAAACAATTAATGCTTACCCAGTTAGCTGTTTCCAAAGTTTCCTCTGGGCTAGGATTAATAGTAAAATGGCTGTAGCCTTGGGGAACAATGGCCGCTTCTTTTGGTTCTGCTTTTATGTAAAAAACATCTGTTATTTCTTCTTTTTCTTGTTTTTGCATTAAGAACAGGGCTTGACCCTTTAAGACAATATACAATTCTTCGTGGCCTGAACAATGACAATGACCCTTTGTTTTATTAAATTCTTCGCCAATCAATAAAGGAGGAAGAACAGTGATGTCATATCTTAATTCGTCTTCTTGCTTCACTCCCCGGTACATATAGTAAAGAGGAGTGTTTTCCTTAATGGAAGACGCGTCAATAAACATTTCTTTCATTTCATTTAAATATCTCACGTCAGGCTTTATGCTTTTTTCCATATTTTTGCTTGATAAATATACCAATTTTTTATGTCTGTAAATCTTTTGGATAAATCAGGTATTTTGTTCAATTTAATTCCTTTAATATCTTTGTTTATGATATAAGCGCTGGAAGAGGAATAAAGGAAAGTAGCCGGCTGGTCTTTGATTAAAATGTTTTGAAAGCTTTCCAGAGCTTTTTTTCTTTCTTCTGCCCCGGGATCGGCATAAGTTCTGGCTTTTTCCAAAAACTGGTCAGCGTCTGTGTTTTCGTAAACAGCAATGTTAAGGCCAGGGTCAACTATCTGGGAAGAGTGCCAAAAAGGCAGGGGGTCAGGAATGCCTCCAAGTTTTTCTCCAAAAAGAAGAATAGTGTAATCTCTGTCTCTGATTGTTTTCTTTATCTCTGAGCTGTCTAGTTCTTTAATATCCACTTTTATTCCTATTTTTTCCCATTGTTCTTTTATATTTTGAGCTGTTTTTAGAAGAGAAGGGCTGTTGGTTGTTATAATAGTAAAGCTTAAAGATATTTCTTCATCAGGAACAGTG
>JAPXTN010000026.1:0-3732 GCA_033812495.1 bacterium
AATCAATTTAATCACAAAGATAGCTGTTTATCCGTTAGAGGAATGCTCCGATGTGGAAAAAAAATTAATTGCGTCCTGTGTTTCTTCTAGATCAACATAGCTTTCCCCAGGAATCCACTGTTTTACTTCAGCTTCTAAATGAATTTCAAATAAAAGCTGAGCCAATTCTTGATTCCTCATTTTTTATTGGTATCGTCTAAAACTTCCCTTATCTCTGGTTTTATTCTTTTTTTCTTCTGGCCATTGTTGATAAAATCCATAAGATTGGCATGAACACCTTTTACAGAAACTTGCACCTCGTCGCTAATGCCAAAAAGCAACAGCACCCCTACTAATCCCAGACAACCAGCGATAATAAAAGTAAAGGAAAAGCCAAACTTCATAATCATATAGCCGCTGATTATTCCTGCTAAACCAGTACCAAATCCTAGCATGGAATTGTCCAAACTCCACTCTGAAGCTTCTTTACCTTTATCAATGTATTTGGTAAATATGGCTCTCCAGCCAGCAATAGCCATAGCCATTCCCAACCCATAAAAAAATTGAAGCAAATAAATATGCCAAGGAAAGACAGCAAAAAGATAACCAAAAGGAACAAGGGAGGCAATGAAAAAACCGGAAACCAAAAAGAAATAATCGTCTTTTTCTCCAGCATATTTATCCAGCAAGGTGCCAACAGGAAACTCAAGCAAGGCCTTAACTATCCAATAAATGGCCGTGGCTACTCCTACCACCAAAGCTGTTCCTCCTTGAATCCTGTCTAAAACAAAAATTGGAAAAACCGGAGAAATCAATCCCCAGCCAGTAAAAAAAGCAATGTCAGAAAGAATCAGATATTTAACTACTTTGTTTATCCTCATTGTTTTTACTTAAAACTTTATTATTCATCAAATTAAAGCCTGTTTTAATAATATAAATTAAGCCAAAAGAAGAAATAAAAATCTCAGCTGCCCTAATAATTAAAGTAAAGGCAGCTGCCATTGAAGCAGGCAGGCCCAAGGAAAGAAAAGCAGCTGCCTGAATAGCTTCATGCGAACCCAAAGAAGTAGGAATAGGAATCATACCAGAGATATAGGAAAAACCAAGAACAGCCAGGGAATTAAGAAAGCCGATATTGGCTCCCAAAAACCAGATTAAAAGCCAAACCCTTAACTGCATTACTCCTGCCCGGAAAATAGAAATAAACAAGCCCTTATAAACAGCTGGATTTTGAAGCCGGAAAAAATCAAAAATCATGTTTTCCACTTCCAAAAAACCGCTGTTCTCGCTGATTTCCCTGCCGCTAAACTTTTTTACGACCGCATGGACAATACTTTTCTTGTTTAAAAGATGAGAATAAAAATATATCAGCATAAAAGCAAAAAACAAAAAAGCTCCGCCAAAAATAAAAAGCAGCTGCTTGGACCAGGGCCATTGTTTACCGGAAATAAAAAAACAGAATCCCAGCACCACCACTAATAAATTAATGGTCCACTCCAAAACCCTTTCCACAATAACTGAAGAAGCTGTTTTTGACCAACTAAGATTTTTCTTTTTAGCCAAGTCATAAACCCGAAAGGCCTCTCCAGCCATTAGAATAGTGGGGAAAATATACATAATGGCATAACCGCCGAGATAAATCTTTAAAAGCTCAAACAAAGAAATAGAGATGCCGTCGCTGTTTAAAATAATTTTCCATCTCAAAGCGCCAAAATAAACAATTAAAAAAGTCAAAAGAATAATAATCGCTGCTTGCCAGCCGGTAAACTCTGTAAAAGCTTTTCCAATTTCTGCCCAGCCAATCCATCTGCCCAAAAAAACGAAGATTACTGCTCCGAAAATAAAAGAAAGAAAAATTAATAAAAAAGGCTTTTTCATCTCTTTTGCATTTTAATACAAAAAAAGCCGCCCTGCAAGCGGTTTTCTTTTCTTTTCTTTTAATTTGGCAAAAGTCTGCTTGTTAAAAAGGGCACTACTGCTGTTTCTACTTCAGGCCAGACATATTGATGGCCAGGTATGTTTAAGGCCCTGGCAAGAGAAATGTTTTCTCCTTCTATTCTGGAAACAATCCACTTAAAGGGCGCTTGAATTAGAGAAAACAAAAGCTGACTTTTATCTCCGGCTGACAAAATATCTTTGCCCCCATTATTAAGAGTCAGGACATTCATGCTTGAAACTTCTTCAGACCAAAAAGGAGCGCCCATTTCAATAGCAAAAACATTATTCATTCCTTGAAGGTTTTCCATCGCTGCTCTTACAAAACTGGCTCCGTTAGACAAACCGGCCAACAATACTTTATCTTTAGGGTTTTCTTCAATAAACTTCTTAATGCTTTCGGCCAAATCTTTTGATTCATTAGGAAAGAAAAACATTTCTTTGACATAACCAATTTTGCCGATAATGGTTTCTTTGGTACGGTAATAAGGGATAACCGCCACCTTGAAATTCATTTTTTCAATCTCGCTTTTTAAATTATCAATAATTGGCTTAAAGTCATAAGCTTTTTCCGGAACCACTGTGCCATAACCTCCAGAGTTAAAAACAATGACCACATCGCTTGTTTCTCCTGCTTTTTGAAGTTCTTCTGCAAAAAACTGACTATTTTCTTTAATAAAAACAAAATCCAGCCAGCAACAAGAAACAACTATTAAAGTTATTAAAGAAAAAACAACTATTTTATTCTTTTTGGCCATTGCTTAAATTTCTTCGTAATTAATCTTTATTATCTGATAAAGATTACTCCCCACTGAAACAGTATCTCCCACTTCTTTGCCCAAAAAAGCTCTTCCCGCTGGCGACTCATTGCTTATCTTTCCTTCAAAAGGATTGGCTTCCAAGGTGCCTACTATTTTGAATTGCTTTTCCTGAGAAAAGTTCTCTTTCAAAATCACGCTTGCTCCCAGAGAAACCTTGCTTTTATCCAAAGGACTGGCAATAAGAATATAATTTTTCAAAATTGACTCCAATTCTTCCAGCCGGGCATTTAACCCTTCCATCCCCTCTTCATAAGAAGTAAACTCAGGGTTAACATCTTCTCCTTCAAAAAAGGCCGGCGCTCCTTCTTTGAACTTTTCCTGTTTCAATTTCTTTAAGTTCTCGTATTCTTGCTCTAATTCTTCCAATTTTTTCTTTGTTAAATAATATATTGGCATATTTTTTAAAATTAATAAAGAGAAACTCCCCTTTGAAGGGGAGTCTTCAAACATCATTTATTAAATTATTTATTCTTTATTGAGGACTCCCCTTGCTTTTAAAGTAGGCGTAAAGATAGCCAACCAAACCAAAATGCTTTTGGTAGCGCAGAGATTGCTATAAACTTTTCTTGTCCTCTTCATATATTATCATTGTAGCCATTATTGTAATTTTGTCAATAGCGATTGACAAAGACTATTTTTCCTTTAGAATAAAGCCATGAAAAACAAACTTTTTAAGATATTGCTTGCCTTGGCCATAATTGTCTTGGCTGGGTTTCTTTTTACCGGCGACGCAAATAAAAAACAGGAAATAGTTTCCAAAAACATTGTCATCAATAAAGGAGAAAATGCCAAAGATATTGCTTTTAAATTAAAAACAGAAAAAATAATCAGCAATCCTTATTCTTTTCTTGTTCTTGCTTTTCTGGAAAAAAACTGGGACAAGCTACAAGCTGGAGAATATTTGCTTAATTCAAAAATGAGCAACCAGGAAATCGTTGAGACCCTGGTCCAGGGAAAAACAATAAAAGAAACCATAACTATTGTTGAGGGCTGGGAC
>JAPXTN010000027.1:0-3502 GCA_033812495.1 bacterium
CTAATTAATCGCATGCTTACTCAAGGAACATATACTTCTGGTGGTTTCATACCCCCATTTTTAATCGGTGCTGGCCAATCACAGACTATGCCCGTCTTAGTTGGCATAGGTATCTTGCTGGTCATTCCAGAAATTATGAAAGAAGCAAAGAAAAAGTTGGGAGTTGAAGAAGGAATAGTTGGCAATTTGGTTGGAGCGGCAGGAAAACAATTGCAACAAGGTTTGAAGATTGGGAAAACTGCCCTAGGAATTGGCGCATCAGGAGCTGCTGGAGTTGGCGGTGCCGCCTTAGGCGGGGGGATTGGCTTCTTTGGTGCTGGTAAGGGAGCATCAATTGAAGACAGGCTAAAACAAGCAGGTCAAGGTGCAATCAAGGGTGGGGGTTTGGGCGTGGCAGCACCAGCAGTACTAGTTAACTCTCCAAAATTAATAAAAGGGACCATTAACACTGCTGTTTCTCAAGGACAAGAGGCGTTGAGTAAGCGAGGAATGAGTGTTGTTTCTGAAGCGCAAAAAAAGCGAGAAACAGCACATGAGAGAGGAATTGAAGAAACCATGCTTGGCGAACAACAAAATATTATTGAACAAAAACCCCCGGGAAGAGGAGGTCAAGGTGTTCCCCGACCCATACCAGTAAGCAAAGTTCCTCAAGAACCCATCACGGAGTTTAATTCAGAACAAGCGAAAGAGGAAAATGGCCAAATAAGATTTGATAAAACAAAAGCTCCAAGAGATTTATGATAGATTTATGAAAAAAATTAAGGAAGTTTTTTTAGGTCAACTCAGTGATACTGTTAATAAAAGGGTCAGTGACAGTTTACTAAACAAACGACAGCAAAAAGAAATAATAGAAGAAAGTGTTACTGAAGAAGAAATTTTAGCTCAACAGCAACAACAATTAGAAAAAGACAACAAAGACCAAGAAGACAAATCTACTGATAAATCCATTAGTAATGCTTTATCAGCAAAAGAAAAAGCCAACCTAATCGTTGGTCCATAAACATAACTAATTTCCGTTGAATTTAGGTAAAAAAAATTAAGCTTAAAAAGCTTTATCTTTATCACTGTGTTTAAAAAAAATCGAAAAAAATTACTTAAAGATATTGCGCTTTGTAACTTGGTCTATAGTTTCATCTAACAATCCATGAGCAAACATCTTAATTTGCCCACGATAAGTTATAACAGCGTCAAACATTGCATCTGCCTCAGCCGGAGATAGAATTTTTTCGCTACTAAGATTTAATAGATAAGATTTCAATTCGATATCTGACCAAGCATATTTCTTTTCAAGAGTATAACTAGTGCGGAGTATGCAGTTAATGAAAATAATCTGATATAAAATCCTATCCATAATAGCCTCATCGACACCGGACAGTTTTGCATTTTTTGCCGAATCCTCTGTGGGATACCTATCAGGATTTAATCTTACCGGATCCCCAAAATCCTTCATTTTTAATCTAGCAAATCTTCCAACCCTAGGCAAAAGGGGGGCCGCATATCGCGCTTCATTTTTCCAATTCTTTAAAAACTTAGGATTGGTGGCATTATCCATAAATTCAAAACGTTCGGCTTTAACAAATTGATTCAAAAAATTATCAATACCATGTTGATTCATGCAATTATAATATTCCATCAAATCACTACCAATACCTTTATAATTGAACAATTCATATACAAGATTCCCTTTTTCATCAGTAATCTCATCCAAAAAATATGGCAGACCCACAGATCCTTTATGTGCCGGATGAGTAACATAGTTTCCTTTTTCATCTTTCTGAAACAAATACCTGAGCGGAGGAGCAAGGAATGAGTATTCCGGTTTTTTATTTTCTTCAGGAGCATCATCTGTCACTTCGGGCGATACGTCTTCTAAAAGAATTGAATATCCATTAATTAAACCTTTCAATGATCTCAAGCCCCTGACATCCTCATCTAGCATTCCCCTTTTTTCTAATTTTCTTTTTACCGCCCTGACACTAGATTCGCTAAACATTTTTGCTAAAATATTATCATCACTTACCTCTTCTCCCTGAAAACCCGGCCTAAGTCCAAATTGGAGCATTGTGGCTCTCCAATCAAATTTATCTACTCCTTTTCCACGATAACTAAGAACGTATTGTGGCCAATTAAAAACATAATACCAGTCGTCTTTTAAACTAGGACTACCCCCCGCGTAACGGCAATGATGCATGGTTAAAAGTAAATGGGTTCGAAAAGCGATCTCAACCGCATGCTTTTGCCTTTCATCATCCTTACTAGTACCATTACTGGCGTCCTTCTTAGTTTTCTCACTAGCGTCTAATTTTGGTTGACCAGTGGTCTCATCAGTGCCTAATTCTAGTTGATCAGTGTCCTTTTCTTCGTGATCTTCTAAATATTTTTTTGCCTTTTTATACACATAATCAATCAGGGCTGCTTTGTTTTCTCTTAAATTTTGAGTAGTCACAGGAGTAATTGGTTCTCCATAAGGATCTTTGTTTCCAGTACCTTCCTTATTTTTATAAATCCTGTCAAACTCTCTCATACAAAAAGTAAAAAGAGTGACGTCAATTTTTTTTGTTTCTTTTGTGGGTTCTTCATCTGCAGCTAATTGCTCGCCAAACTTATCAACAGAAACTGTTTCAGTGCCTAATTTTTGATTTAGTATTTTTCCAAACTCTTGATCAAAATCTAAACCACCTAATATTAATTCTTGAAAATCTTCACCCTTGATGGGAAATTGATTATCACCTACTTGACCAAAAGAACTTCTTTCCCCCTCTGGACCAGAACCTTCAAATACTTTAGGACTAACATAGAGCCAAGTAATAAGTAACCATTTCCTTGATTTGTAATGTTTTTCCACCCCTTTTAAGTCTTTCTCGTATTTACCGCTTTCACCATCACCCAATTGCTTAAGTTCAACAATAATATTTTTCATACGCTTTAAACCAGGACCCTCAAGGGCTCTTGCAAAAAATCCCTCCGTCAAAGACTCTGCTTTTTCCATATCAGATAAAGTATTAAACATTGCTTCTCTTCTCTTTTTGTACTCCAAATGCAACATTTTAACCTCTTTTTCTTTTAGCATTGCTGGGCTTGCATCTGCAGATTCCTTTAGTTTAGAAAGAGTTTGTTTTATTGTTGCAAAAGCTTCATCTACCCAATCCCTATCGTCTGCAAAAACAAAAGATTGCGCTTCTAAATTTTTTAATTCATTATCAAAACTTAATAACAAACGATCGACCAGGACGTTTTTTGGATCCACATCGACACTACTTTTATTACCACTACCAACCTTTTGAGTTTTTTTCTTTCCTACAATCTGTCCTGTTTCCTCTGTTTCTCCAGTTCCTTCATCTTGCCCCGTTTGTGCAGCCGATTCAGTTGGCCCAGCAGAATTCTTTTTTTGCTCTTTAATTTTTTTTGCAAGCTCATCCAAACTATCTATATCAGGATCAGAATACAAAGCTTTTGCTTTTAATTTCAATCTATCCAGAAAAAAAAGCAAAGCATTCTTTTC
>JAPXTN010000028.1:0-3455 GCA_033812495.1 bacterium
TAATTTCTTGATTTCCTCGTCTTTGCCTTCAAGTTTTAATTGATGGCATTGCTTAGATATTTCAGCTAATTTCAGATGGAGCGCATTTTGGGGATCAAATTTGGGAATCCCGACATGTTCCATCACAGATGGCGTGCCAAAGCCCCGTCCAGCGGAGGAAAACGATTTGATAAAATCCCGAACCGGGGTTGAGTTGATAATAGCACAAAGATAATGGGCTTCAGTTTCATTGTCGGTTGAAAAGAATGCGGTTGTCCCTAGTGGGATAATTGTTTTGTAGCCAAAAGGCGTTTTATATTGAGAAGCAACCCCAGCAATAATATCATTACTCATTCTTTTCCAAACCACTTTGTATTTCGCTATTGTATAGGGGCCATAACCTAACATTGCATAAAAAACAGTTCTTTTTGCTATCATTTGTATAGCTTTGGATTTACGCTCCTCAAATTCTGCTTTAAATCTAACAAGATATCCATAAGTTCTTGGGTATTTTTGCTTCATTTCGGCTTCTAGAATGGGTGCTTTGTTTAAAGCGTCAACTGGAAATAAAACAAAAATCTCTGGTTGAATCAACCAGCGGTCTATATCGCTTCCTCGTAATGCTGGATAGATTAAATCTTGCTCTATTTTTTCTTCAACCTGTTGAATTTTCTTTTTGCCTATATTTGATAAATTCTTAATAATCAAGTTGTCGTTTGATAAAACTTTTACCACTTCTAATAAATGAACTCCATAAGGATCACTTTCTGTCCCTCTCCAAGCTTTGTAAAAGTTCCTGCCTTCAATTACTCCGATTTCAGCTTGATCTTTTTTTAAAGTTTGCCACGAACCGACAGGCGAACCCATGGGCTTGGCAAAAAGCTGTTCTTTTTTTAGTAAAGACATTATTTCTTCAAATAATTTGTCAGTTGGTATTTTACCTACCCCCCTTTTTTTATTCCAAAGAAAATATGGCAACGGATATGTCGTCTTTTCACCTTTTTTGAGAATAATTAACGCAGTTTTATTTGCCGCTCCTTCAAAGGGTTGGACAGAAACTAAATCGTGAGATTTTAAAACTTTTAAATATTTTTCATTGGGTAGTCTAAATTTCCTAAAACCTTCACCTGCGCCTTTTGATTTAAAAACTTCTTGAGTTATTAAAAATCCTAATTTTGCCCCGTCTTTTAAGTAATAATCGGCACAAGCATAAGTAAAAAGCATTGAAAAATCTTTTTCGCCTACTCCTAGATTACGAGATGCAAAATCCTTTGTTTGGTATAAATCGTATTTTTTCAAAAGAGGAGTTGTCGCTTCCCTATATTCTTCCGAAAGATAGCCCCACCTAATCCATGGCGGATTGCCAACCACGAAATCAAACTTACCGGCAATCATCGGGGCAAAACTGTTTTTCAAAAACCTTGCCCAAATGCCATTTTTATTTTCTTTTTCTAATTTTAAGAGTTGATCATAAAAATCCCTCACGATGTCTTCATTGGATGAAAAAACCAAGCCTTCATTTTTAAATCTTTCAATCGCTTCATCTGTAGAATAGCGATTCTTTACCATTTCTTCAACCAGCGGGGCTGCAATAGTGAGTAAGGTCCCGCCATTGCGCACCCATTCTCCTGGAATTCGAAATAATCCCACCGAAGTTGCGACTTCTAGAGCCTCACCAAAAAGGTCCTTCTTGGTACTCGTTGGTGTCAAAACAGAATCTGTCAGATAAATTGGAATCTCCAACTGAGGTAGCTCATTTACTAAATCTCCCATAGCAAACAAATAATTAGTGCGAGCTGCGATGACTGCCATGGGGTTCAAATCAAACCCCCAGATATTATTGACAATTCTCTTAGCAATCTCAATTGAAGGCAGATTTTCTTTCTTTCCCTGTTTTTTAGCCCGTTGAATTGCTAAGACGAGAAAGGTACCAGAGCCGCAAGCTGGGTCCAAAAAGCGCTTGCGTGTGTTGCCGTGATAACCAACTTCATTGAGTAATAATTCCGCTAACCAGTCCGGGGTGTAATACTCGCCGAGGCGATGCCGCACTTCTTGCGGGACTAAGTATTGGTAAAGTTTTTTGAGGAGGTCACGGGTTGAAACAGGATCGATAGTACTGGTTGCCGGTTCAAATTCCGAAAGACCCCTGGCAACTTCTCGAATTGCATCTCTTAGCTCCGGTGAATCGAAAGCATCCAAATACCAGCGAAAAAAGTCGCCCTCTAAAAAATTCGTGATGCCTTTGCGGGCATAGATTCCCCCTTTTTCGATATCTTCGATTTGCCTTTTGAGTTCGTCATCAGAAGCATGCACGAGGTCTGAAGTGAGTGAAGAAGTAAATGCTGTCTCCCTCAAGCTCAGAAGCTCAGCAGCAATGAGTTTCATTAAAAGAGCAAAATAAGTATGAACGCAAAATAAAAGTTCCTGAAAATCAGTAAATTTGCCCACATGGTAAAGAGTAGAAAGTGCCTCAGCTTCTTTTCCTTGATTGCCATCATTAAATTGTTCACCATAAACAATCCCAAATATCCTTTTCCACTCATTAAAGAAAGTCCGCATATGCGTTTGGTTCCCCCAATTTTCTAACGCGTTAGTAAGAGCAGATACGGTTTTAGGAGCAAGCTCGCTTTGAGGACCAAATTTTTGAGCCAAATTCCCAGCTGTGAGCGGCATCCGAGATAGCGCGCGTAAGTTTATTAAGAAAGTTCTGGCGCTTTCGGGATTAAAGTAGAATGGCCCATCCATTACAAACTTGGCTCTATCGATTTTTTTGCTATCACCATTCTGATATTTCACGAAAAAAATCTGATCCCCATCAAATCCTACGCCAACCAATTGTGTGAGCTCTGCCTCTATGGCTTCATCCGAAAGATAATTTACTAGCTGGTCATAGGCGTGGTCGATATTCCTTTTTGAAGAAAACGACATAGGCGGCTCGTATTCAATAATGACCTGCCCATGAACTGCATCGGAGCGACCACCGCTATAAACAGATTTTTCATACTTAGGAGTGGAATGTAAACCCAATTGTGCCTTTATGGGATCCAAAAGTTTTTCAAAGCCGATCCGTAAATCTTCTTCGGTTTTTGCTTCCCTAAGTAAATCTCGTGTTCCTATAACCAGACTATCAGCTAATTCAGGGAGTGAATCTTGTATTGCTCTATTTTCGTTAACTTTCCTGGTCATCAGAACACCTTCTCCTCTATCTCATCGGCTAAAAAATTATCAGTTTATAAACGAAAGTTTCCCACCACAGCATATTATAAAGGAAGTCGACAAAAACAGACAGGTTTCACTCCACCTTTTTCCCGCAACAAAAAAGCCGCCCTTCGGCAGCTTCCAATGCAAAGTCGGCGCGCTTGCCAATGGCAAACGCCCAGCCCCCCTCTCAATTGTAACGATTCCCGCAGCGCGCTTGCGCGCCCTTGGCAACCCTAAAGCTTAATTTCGATATCCACGCCCGCCGGCAGGTTCAG
>JAPXTN010000029.1:0-3258 GCA_033812495.1 bacterium
CAGACCTATACCTGGACCTGTACTGGTAATGATTCTTTAGCAGTAAACTGTTCAGCAACCAGAACTGGAGGGCCGGTTAATGGCGTTTGCGGTTCTGCCCAAGGACAGCTCTATTCTTCTGCGCCCTCCTCGGAAAATCTTTGCAGCGCAGGCACTCCTCCACCTTCAGCTACGGTCAATGCCACAACCTATACCTGGACATGTACTGGTTCTGGAGGAGGAAGCAATGCCAATTGTTCAGCTAATAGAATATCATTTAAGAATCCTTATGATATCAATAATGACGAATCCTGTTGGTTCTGCGAGCATTACTATGACGAAGGAGGAATTTTAAGAAACGGAAAATTAAGCAATGGGATGGCGAATCTGGAGTTTAAGTTTACCACCAATGCTTCTGACTATAACTCTTACAAGCTGGCCATTGGAACAGTCAATGACGTAAATCAGGCGATGAAAACAGATGATTGGCTTTCCCTTTCTTCTTCTGAAACGATATTTAATGGGATAAGGGTGAGCAGGGCAGGGACAGACCAGAAAGAGGGAAGTAATGGCTTCTTGCTCACTTACGGAAATGGAACTTCAGCCAAAACATATTATTGGTGGGTGAAATTAAGGAAGCCTTCATTAACAGAAACAGGCTGGGCTTACGCAGGAACATTTACCACTCCAAAGAAAGCATTTCCGCTGGTCAGGGTGGCGGCCAACAAGACAACCGTGACCCTGGGAACAGATGTTCAATATTGCACCACATTGGTCAGTTTAACCGATAAAACCGACCCTTGTTATCCAGTATGTTGGACTGGCACGGGCGACCCAGTGGTTAGTCCTGACAATCCTAATTGGAAGTGCAGTGTTTGCTATAATTCAAGCAATCAGCCCGTTCCTTGTACCAGCGCTAACAACAATGCATTTTCATGGGCCCTGCCAGAGCAAAGCGGTAGTTATATGAATGGAACAAATGCTTCAAGCCCTAACCCGATATTCAGGTTTAGCACAATGGTTCAAAACCTGAAGCCAGGATTGGCCATAAGTGGTTCTGAGTGTGCTGGCGAAGGAGAGACAGGCACAAGGGCGCCCTTGCCAATATGGAGAGAGACAGCGCCGTAGAGAGATTTGCTGGAAAACAAAAACCCTTGTTTTTACAAGGGTTTTTTGATATACTAAAAAAGTAGAAGATTAGAAAAATAATTTGAATCTTTGGTAACAAGTTAAAGTTTGTTCAATGGAAATAAAGAAAATATCTTTAAAAGAATGATGAAGGTGCAAATTTTTATGTGCCAAACTTTCAATTACATATATGATAGAAGTATTAACGCCAGTTGCCATAGCCACAATTGCAATGATTGTGGGCGCAGTGATTGGTTATTATGTCCGCCAGTCAATTGCCAGGAAACGGGCAGGAACAATAGAGGCTGATCTTCAAAAGAAGATAGCCCAGACCAAACAAACTGCCGAGGAAATTATTTCCAAAGCCAAAGACAAGGCTGAGGCCTTGGAGAAAAAGACATACGCTGATTTAGAAGAAAGACAGAAAATATTAACTAAATCTGAAGCCCGCATCTTAAAAAAAGAAGAAGCTCTGGAGAACAAGGAAGAGGAATTAAACAGCAAAGAGAAAGAAATTAATGTAAAGCTGGAAAAGCTGAAAGAGATTAAGAAAGATCTAGATAATTTAAAAGAAGAAACTCTGAAAAAACTAGAAAGCATATCTGGTTTAAGCAAAGAGCAGGCCAAAGAAGAGCTTTTAGCCAAAGCAGAAAGAGAATACCAGGCAGATCTTTTAGAAAGAATAAGAAAATTGGAAGAAAGAGGGGCTGAACAATATGAGAGAAAGGCCAAAGAGATTTTAAGCACTGCTATTCAATCCTATGCTTTGTCTCAAGCTCAGGAAATAACCACTTCTTCGGTTGATATTTCTTCAGAAGAAATTAAAGGGAGGATTATTGGCAAAGAAGGAAGGAACATTAGGGCTTTTGAAAAAGCAGCCGGCGTGGAATTAATTGTTGATGAAACTCCGGGAGTCGTTGTTTTGTCTAGCTTTAATCCAGTGAGAAGAGAGATTTCCAGAATTGCTTTAGAAAGACTTTTAAGAGATGGAAGAATCCAGCCAGCCAGAATAGAACAAGAGATTGAGAAAGCAGAAGCAGAAATTAACAAAAAGATAAAAGAAGCAGGAGAGGCAGCAGCTTATGAAACAGGCGTTCTAGACCTGCCTGATAAACTGATTCAGATCTTAGGAAGGTTGCAATACCGAACTAGTTATGGCCAGAATGTGCTGAATCATTCAATAGAAGTGTCGCTTTTAGCCGGAGTTATTGCTTCAGAATTAGGATTGGACGCTGCTCTTTGTAGAAAAGCAGGATTGCTTCATGATATTGGGAAAGCTCTTGACTATAAGACAGAAGGGTCGCATACTGATATTGGAACTAAGATTTTGGAGAAATTTGACATGGATCCAAGGATAATTACAGCTATTAAATCCCACCATGAAGAATATCCTTATGAAAGTGTTGAAGCAAGAATAATTCAAGCGGCTGACCAAATATCAGGAGCTAGACCAGGGGCAAGAAAAGATACTTTGGAAAATTATTTGAAACGCTTGGGAGATTTGGAAGATATTGCTTTGTCTTTTCCGGGAGTAGAAAAAGCTTATGCTATTCAAGGGGGAAGAGAGATTAGAGTTTTTGTCAAGCCCGCAGATGTTGATGATTTAACTGCCTATAAATTGGCTCGAGATATTGCCAAAAAGATTCAGGAAGAATTAAGATACCCCGGAGAAATTAAAGTTAATTTAATACGAGAAATGAGAGTAATTGAGTATGCGAAGTAAGGAAAAATAAAAGGTCGACGTAATTCTAATAGGTTTGGTTTTTGGAAAACTAATCAAACAATTAATTTCCAAACTCTAAGCTTTAAAGTAAAATGACGAAAGAAGATATTGTTGAGGCAATTATTAAAAAGACAGCCATTGCCAAAAAAGATGCAGCCGAAGCTTTGAATACTGTTCTTGAAGAAATTACCAAGACTCTTTCCAAAGGAGGTCAAGTCGTCTTAACAGGTTTTGGCACTTTTAAAGTTGGTTCCAGAGCAGCCAGAGAAGGAAGAAATCCTAAAACTGGAGAGAAAATCAATATTCCAGCAACGAAAACTCCCAAGTTTAAAGCTGGCAAAGCTTTAAAAGACGCTGTAAAATAGGGTTTAAAATAAAGAGCCGTCCGTGAAATACACGGCCGGTTTTTTATTGGTGGTGTTTGTTGG
>JAPXTN010000030.1:0-3180 GCA_033812495.1 bacterium
AAGTAGGGCTTGCTAAAATTAATAAATTCCTTGACGGCTTAAAACAAAGAATGGAAATAAAAATTGAAAAAGAATTAAAAAAAGAGGCTCATGGCCTATCAATGATTATTCTTAAAAAATAAAATGAAAGAAAAAACAAGAAAATCTTTAAGCAAAAGATTTAAAATAACAAAAAAAGGAAAGGTCTTGAGAAGAGCAACGGGCCAAGATCATCTTTTGGCCAAGCAATCTTCTAATAAAAGAAGGGAGCTTCGCAAAATGGTAAAAATGTCTGAGGCCGAAGCAAAAAAAATTAAAAAACTTTTAAAAAACAACTAGCATGGCCAGAGTAAAAAGAGGAACAATTGCCAACAAAAGGAGAAAAAAGATATTGAAACAAGCCAAGGGCTATAAATGGGGAAGAAAGTCAAAATACAAAATGGCAAAGCAGGCAGTAATGAAAGCCGGCGTTTATTCTTATCGTGACAGAAAAGTAAAAAAAAGGGAGAAAAGGGCTCTTTGGCAGACAAATATCTCAGCCGCAGTCAGAGCAAACGATTTAACTTACAGCCAATTCGTCTCTTTGCTCAGGAAAAACAAGGTTGAAATTGACAGAAAGATATTGGCCCAGTTAATAAAAGAAAACCCGGAGATATTCAGCAAGATTTTGGAAATGGTAAAATCTTAATGACAGCATCAGCTGGCACATTCTTGGAATAAGCGAGCAAAAACTCGGTTCCGCAATCAATCATCTCTTTTTGAGATGATTTTTTGATTTTCCTAACCAAAACCGTTGGTCCGGAAAAAGAAAAGGGCTCTAAAACAATATCTCCTTTTTTTCTTTTCCCAGCCAATTCTTTGCTTTCTGTTTCATTTCTAGCCACAACAATCAATAAATTGCTTTTAAAGAAAACCCGGCCTGCTTTTAACAATTCAACATCAGAACCATTAAAATTCTTTTTTAAAGAAAACAATTGCTGCAATTTTTGAGAAAAAACCCGGTCAGTCAAAATGCATCCGCCAGCGGGAAGAGGGATATTCTTTATCTTAAACTTTTTTGCCAAAGCCAACTGCGGTTTTCTTGACCTGCCTTTAATGCCGCAAAACCATTCTCTTTTTATCAAGCCCTTTTGCTCAGGAATAGTTTCCTCTAATAATTTTAAAGATAAAGGCCTGACAATCATTCCCTGCAAACCAGCTTTTCTTTCTATCAATTCCAAGGCCTGCTTGTTTTGAGAAAACGGCCTTTGACCAAGCACTTCTCCTGTGGCAATAAAATCGCAGCCCTCTTTTTTCATTATCTGCTTGGCTTTTTTCAACATTAAAAGATGGCAGTCAATACAAGGATTCATTGCCGCACCCCTGCCGTATTGAGGATTTTTAACCATCTTTAAATGTTCTTTAGAAAGAGCAACTTTTTTTAGTTTAAATCCTAATTCTTCAGCTGCTGACTGCGCTTTTTGACAATTAAAGAAATAGGAGAAAAAACAGACAGGCACAACAGCAATACCTTTATCCTTTAAGAGTAAAACTGAAAGCATGGAATCAAGGCCTCCGGAAAACAAAACCAAAGCTTTGATTTTTTTATTCATAAAACGCATTAATTATATCTTTCTTTTCCAGCCAGCCTCTTCTTGCCTGAAAAACTCCAAACTTCATGTTGCTCAGCTGGCTTTTGCTGTGCGCATCAGTGCCCACCGCTAATTTTACCCCGCTCTCTTTAGCTCTTCTGGCCGCTTCAGCACTTAAATCAGTTCTTTCTGAAGAATTAATTTCCAGAGCTACTTTGTATTCCTTGGCTGCTTTAAATATCTTTTCCAAATCAAGATTAAACCCTTCTCTTTTCTGCAATATCCTGCCTGTCGGATGATTAAGAATCTTAACATAAGGATTCTTCATGGCTTTAATTATTCTTTCTGTCATTTCTTTTTCCGGCATTTTAAAATTGGAATGAATCCCAACAGAAACATAATCCAATTTCTGCAAAACCTCGTCTTTAATATCCAAAGAACCATCATTCAAGATATTGGCTTCCACCCCTTGAAGAATCTTAAAACCAGCAAACTTCTTGTTAATCTTTTTAATATATTTATTCTGTTCCAGCAGTTTTTTCTCGTCCAGCCCCTTTTCTATTTTCAGAAACTGGGCGTGGTCTGATATTCCCAGATATTTATAACCCAACCTCACTGCTTGATTGGCCATCTCTTCAATGGAATCCTCTCCGCCATCCCAGTCGCTATGACAATGAAAATCTCCTTTAATATCTTTAAGCTCTACTAATTTAGGCAGAGTTCTTTTTTGAGCCGCCTCTATTTCTCCAACATCTTCTCGAAGTTCTGGCGGAATCCAGTCCATTCCCAGTCTTTCATAAATTTCTTCTTCTGTCTCTCCTTTTATTTTCCTGTCATTTTTAAAAAGTCCGTATTCATTCAATTTTAATCCCTGCTTAATGGCAATTTTTCTTAAAGCAATATTATGCGCCTTAGAACCAGTAAAATACTGCAAAGCAGAACCAAAAGAGCTCAAAGAAACCAAACGCAAATCCATGTCCAACCCTTGTTTTGTTTTAACCGAGGAACGAGTTTCTCCTTTGCTTACTATTTTAACCACTCCTTCCAGAGAAACAAATGTTTTCATTATTTTTTCCACCAAGTATTTATCTGAGCTGTCTCTGACGGCAACAAGAAAATCAACATCGCCAATAGTTTCTTTTCTTCTTCTGACCGAACCGGCCACTGAAACTTTTTCCACTCCTTTTATTCTGCTTAGCTTGTTTTCAATTGCTTCAAAATCATTTAAAACTTCTTTGAGCAAAAAACGCCCTTTTGATTTTTTCAAAAAGATAACAGCTTCGCCGATATTCTTTTCCATCTTTTCCCCAAAACCAAACAAAGAAGCTATTTTATGCTCCTCAACTGCTTTTTCCAAATCCTTTAAAGTTTTAATCCCCAGCTCTTCATAAAGTCTTTTAATTCTTTTCCCGCCCAAACCCTCTACTTTCGTAAGCTCATCAACAGCCACTGGAGTGGTTTTTTTCAAATGCTCGTAATATTTTATCTTTCCTGTTTTCAGATATTCTTCAATTTTGGCGGCAATACTTTCTCCCACTCCAGGAATATCTTTCAGTCCCTGTCTCTTATACACATCTGACGCTGCCGACGACGGCACACTCGTGTAGATCTCGGTGGTCGCCGTATCATT
>JAPXTN010000031.1:0-3083 GCA_033812495.1 bacterium
TATCAGCCACTGATTTAGAATTAGGAATTCAGTGTTGGGGAATGTGCAAAACAGAAAAAGAAGGAAAAATTGTTGTCCCGGCCAGGCTTTTAAGCCAAATAGCCGGTTCTTTACCTGAAGAAAAGATAAATATCAAAGAAAAAAACAATACTTTAATAATTGAAGGAAAAAACTATAAGACTCAAATTAAAGGGTTTGCTACTGATGAATTTCCGATTATCCCTACTTTTTCCAAAGATGTTTTTATTGAAGTGGAAGCAAGAAAAATGAAAGAAGGAATAGCAAGTGTAGTGGATGTGGTAAGTTCTTCTCAGGTAAAGCCGGAAATAACGGGAGTTTACTTTTCTTTTAACAAAGAAGCAATAAAATTAGTAGCTACTGATAGTTTCAGGCTGGCGGAAAAAACAATTATTCTGAAACAAGGATATAAAAACATGTTTAAAGATGAAGTGAGTTTTATTCTTCCTCAAAGAGCGGCGAAAGAATTGATTAATATAATCAGCGACGAAGAAGATAAGGTTTTAAGAATATATCTATCAGAATCGCAAGTTTTATTTGAGACATTTTTATCAGCTGTAGAGCATCCGGCAATAAACCTGATTTCCAGGCAGATAGAAGGAGAATACCCTTCTTATCAAGAAATAATTCCCAAGGAAGGAAAAACAACAATTACTCTTAATAAAGATGAGTTTTTGAAACAAATAAAAACAGCTGGTATTTTTGGAGGCAGGACCAATGAAGTTGTTTTAAAAATAACAGCCAAAGAAAAAGAGGTAGAAATTTTCAGCCAAGACGCAGACGCTGGCGAGGCTAATTTAATTATTCCGGCTAAAATAGACGGCAATTCTTTAAGGATTTCCTTTAACTGGAAGTTTTTGGCTGACGGATTGGTGAATATTAAAAGTTCGGAAATATCTTTTGAGTTTCAAGGAGATGACGGTCCGGCAGTAATCAGGCCAGTAGGAGACGCCAGCTATCTTTATGTCGTAATGCCTATAAAGATTTAGCATAAAGCTCAATAGCTTTTTCCATTGTTTTTCTCCAGATAGGTCCGGCAGATGACTCTCCCACTGCTCCAACCATCGGAGTATTGTCATTGTTGCCGCTCCAGACGCCGATACAAATATAAGGAGTGTAGCCTATTGTCCAGCCGTCAACATTGTCATTAGTAGTTCCTGTTTTGACCGCTACTTTAGGATTATCAAATCTTAAGTTTGAGTTCCAACCGAAAATAGGCGCCCGGGCAGCATTGTCTGAAAGAATGTCTGTTATTAAATTACAAACATTAGTTTCCAGCACCTTTCTGGGTGTTTTTTTATTCTCATAAATTATATTTCCCTGGCTGTCTTCAATTCTGAGAAGAGGAGAAGGTTCTATTCTGTAGCCATTATTGGCAAAAACGCTGTAAGCAGAAACCATATCTATAAGCTTTACTTCTCCTCCTCCTAAAACTAGGGAAAGACCATAGTGGCTCACATCTTTGTCTAGAGTGGTAATGCCCATTTTTTTAGCCAAGGCAATGCTGTCTTCCAGGCCAGCCAAATCTCTTAAAACCTTAACCGCCGGTACATTTAAAGATTGAGCCAAGGCATTCCTTAGGGTTACTGGTCCGCGGAATAAAAAGTCATAATTATGAGGAATATAGGGGTTGGAAGGAGTGCCAAAATTAGTTAATTCATCAATTACTATGGTTGAGTCGCTATAACCTTTTCTAAAAGCTTCAGCGTAAACAAAAGGCTTAAAAGAAGAACCAGGCATTCTTTTGCCCTGGGTGGCGACATTAAAACTAGGGACAAATTTACAGCTAGTAGCTGGGTCGCATCCTTTGGGCAAGGGTTCTCCCCAGGGGTCAGCTGAACCGACCATGGCCAGTATTTCTCCTGTCTGAGGATCAATGGCTACCAGGGCTGAGTTATAGGCATTGTAGTTTATTCTATTTTGCTCTACCTGTTTTTTTAGGGTTGCTTCAGCGAATTGCTGTAATTCCCAATCCAGGGTAGTGTATATCTTTAGCCCTTTAATTTCTAAAAAGTCGGAGCCATAAATGTCTTCCAATTGTTTTTTTACAAAATCAACAAAATGCACGGCCTGAGTTTTTGGCAGTTTATTAAAAGTAAGCTCTTCTTTTTGGGCAGCTTCTTTTTCTTCTTTTGTGATGAATCCTTCTTTCTCCATTCTTTCCAAAACAACGCTGTTTTTCCTTTCCAGTAAATCATTAAGGTGAGCTCCATAGGGAGAGTAGTAGCTGGGAGACTGAATGATTGCCGCCAGAAGGGCTGCTTCAGCCAAATCAATATCTTTGACTGGTTTTTGAAAATAAGTCAAAGAAGCTTCTTGGGCGCCGTAGATATTTACTCCAAAAGGAACCTGATTGAGATACCATTCTAAAATCTGATCTTTGGGATAACGTCTGTCCAGCTCAATAGAAAGAACAATTTCTTTGGTTTTTCTTTCAAGTGATTTATCTAAGGTGAGAAAAGTAGAGCGGATGAGTTGCTGAGTAATAGTTGAGCCGCCCTGATCCAGTTTCCCAGCAATGAAATTATTCCTGATTGATCTTAAAATACCTTTTAAATCTACCCCATAGTGGTGGTAAAAATTGCTGTCTTCAGTGGCAATAACTGCGTTTTTTAAAGAATCAGGAATTTCGGACAAAGGCACATAAGTTCTCTTTTCTTCTCCATACACATTAGACAAAACTATTTCTCCTTTTCTGTCATAAATTTTGGTTGATTGATTTATTTCGTTCTCGGTAAACACTTCGGGCCGAGGAAGATCTTTGATGAAATAAAGAAAAACAGCTAAGCAAAAAAGCAGGCAAAGTCCGATTGCCGCAAAAAACATTTTAAAAATATTCCAGTTTCTTTTCATGCTTCAATGCTATCATTTTTTAAGGTTTTTTCAAGATTCTGCGCGAGATAACAAAACACCAAAAGGCCAGGTCATAAAACCTTGACCGGGCGGGGTTTAAATTATACAATGAAATTATATGAAAGTTAATACTAATCCTAAAAAGGTAAAAGAGATATTAAACAGGGGGACAGAAGATATTATTGATAAGAAGCATTTGGAAAAAGCTTTGC
>JAPXTN010000032.1:0-2944 GCA_033812495.1 bacterium
CGTGGACATTTATTATTTGTTTAATTGGCTCCTCTTTAATAAGAAAATTATTTTCTTTTAGGTCGGTTAGTATTTTCTCTCTAGCTTGTTCAATGTTTAAGCCTTGATATTTTCCTCCTCTCTCATTAAGTTTGCCGTCAATGGTAAGAAGATTCCTAGTTTCTAAGTTGTCTGTTCTCCATTTTTCTAAATCTTCAGTATCTCCCCAGGTGCAAACCATCATTAAGCCAGTTCCTTTTTCTGGGTCAACCATTTCACTAGTTTTTATCGGTATTTCATAGTTAAAAAGAGGAACAAGAGCTTTTTTCTTATCTAATCCTTGGTATCTTTTATCTTGAGGATGGAAGTAAAGGGCAACGCAAGCTGGCAAAAGCTCTGGCCTTGTTGTGGCAATAAGAGCAAATTCTTTTTCTCCTTTTAAAGGAAAAGAAATGTAGTTCATTTTGGAGTTTCTTTCCCGGTCTTCAATGTCCGATTGAGAAATAGCGGTTTGGCAATAAGGGCACCAAAGAATAGGCAGCTCTTCTCTTTTTAAAACATTCTTTTTGTAAAGGTCAATTAAAGACCATTGAGAAACCTTGGTGGGGAGGGGAGAGATAGTACTGTAGGTTCTAGACCAGTCAACGGAAATGCCTAAATCAGTCCAAAGTTTTTTATAAGTTTCAATTCCTTTTTCAGTTTCTTGAAGACAGAGTTTGATAAACTCTGATTTTGTTGTTTTAGATTTATCAATATTGTATTTTTTTTCTACAAACCTTTCTGTCGGCAAACCGTTATCGTCAAAGCCCATGGGATAAAAGACTTGATATCCTCTCATTCGTTTATACCGGACAATGAATTCAGCTTGAGCATAAGACATAATATGGCCAGCATGGAGATGGTCAGCAGAAACATAGGGAGGGGGAGTGTCAACAACAAAAAGAGGAACTCCTTTTTTAAAAGAAAACTGGTAAAGATTTTCTTCTTCCCATTTCTTTTTCCATTTATCTTCAATTACTTTAAAGTCGTATTCTTTGGGCAATTCTGCCATATTCTTTTATTATATTAAAAAAAGAGAAAAATGCAACGTCTTGTCTCTTTTTTCATAATGTCCTATAGTGTAAATATATGGAAAATACTGAAAAGCCATTAGCAGTAAGAATGAGGCCAGAAACTTTGGACGAGTTTTTGGGTCAAGAAGAGCTTGTTGGCAAAGATAAGCTTTTAAGACAGGCCATTGAAAGTGATAGCCTTCCTTCAATGATTTTCTGGGGCCCGCCGGGAAGCGGCAAAACTACTTTAGCCTACATTATTGCCAAGCAAACAAAATCAGAATTCATCAAAATGAGTGCTGTTACTAGCGGTTTAAAGGATTTAAGGGAGGTGATTGAAAAGGCAAGAATAAACGAGAGACTTCAAAAGAAAACCATTCTTTTTATTGACGAAATACATCGTTGGAATAAATCTCAGCAAGATGCTTTGTTGCCGCATATAGAAAATGGGTTAATTGTTTTGATTGGGGCAACTACAGAAAACCCTAGTTTTGAAATCCGGGGACCTCTTTTGTCTCGTTGTCGAGTTTTTGTTTTTGAACGTTTAAGAAAGAAAAAAAGGCATTTATGAAAAAAAAGAGAAAGCATGCAAAAACAAGAAGAAGGAAAAAGAATAAGCTGTTGCTGGGTTTAGCTTTGATTGGAGGTTCTTTGCTTCTAGGCTTTGGTGCTCTTTACTATTTCTCTCCAGAGTTGAGCATAAAAGGGGTGGAGGTTGTTGGTGCGACAACTGTTCCTCAAGAGGAAGTAAAAAAGGCTGCTCAGGAATTATTCTCTTCTTCTTTTAATTTTTTAGGAAAAGAAATAACTATAGATAATATCTTTGTTTCTTTGGAAGGAAGGGCAAATAAATTATTAGAAGAGTTTCCTGAGATTGAAAAAGTAAATATTAAGAAAGATTATACTAAAGGAATAGTTTATATAGAGGTTCTAGAAAAAGAGCCAGTAGCTGTTTGGAAGGAAAACGGAAAATGTTCTTTACTGGATGCAAAAGGCAGCTTTGTTAAGCAGTGTTCGGGTCAAGACAATTTTGTTATTATTGAGCAAAAGGAAGAAATAGAAAATTTAAATAAAGAAGAAGCAATAAAAGCTGTTCTTACTTTAAAGAAAGAGCTTGAACATTATGATTTGAAAGCAGAGAATTTTTCTTTTTTTGCTGATAAGCTAGTGGCTGAAGATTTAAAAGGTTGTGATTTTATCTTTAGCTTGGGAGATGATTTTGATTGGCAGATAGAAAAAATGCAGACAATTCTTAATCAAGAAAAATACCTTAATAACCTTGAAAGTTTTCAATACATTGAATTAAGGTGGGGTAATCAGGCAGTGGTTAAGAAGAAATAGCTTGCTCTTGACAACATTTATAATTTTTGTTAAAGTCTAGGCGATTTTAAGAAGATTATAAAATTAATAAAATATGAACAAAAAGCTTTTTCTTTTATCGTTTTTCTTAATAATTGCTATTTTTAGTACTAATGGTTTTGTTTTTGCTGCGGTTAATGGAGAATGCGGGCCATTAAATGGGCATTCATACAGAGCGCCATTTTCTCCTTCTACATCTTCTGAGCTTTGTTATACTGGAACTCCTTCTGGCATAAGCGGCTCAGGACCTTGGAAGTGGACATGCTATGGTAAAGACGGGGGCACGAACGCTTACTGTTCAGCAGAGAAAACATCGGTCAATCCATATATTTGTTGTTGTGAGCCTGTCAATGGCCAATGTGGTTCTTCTAATGGAGGACAATTTACTAGCACTCCTACTTCAAACCTTTGTGTTTCAGGAACAGCATCAGCTGTCTCTGGCTCAGGACCTTGGAACTGGACATGCTATGGAGAAAACAATGGCTCTAATGCTTACTGCTCAGCCAGCCGTACTCAATCAGCCGTGAATGGCCAGTGTGGTTCTTCTCATGGAG
>JAPXTN010000033.1:0-2854 GCA_033812495.1 bacterium
CATCTTCCAGAGAAGATAATTCTTGGGAAAGAACAGCTGCTCTTTCTTGGTCTTTCCAAAAATCAGGATTGCTCGCTTCTTTTTTTAATTCTTCCAATCTGGCCAAGTCAAAGCCGGTCCTCTAACGAGAGGACCCTGGAAAACAATTCTTCTAATTGCTTCTCTTTTTCCATGTTTAAAATTATATCAAAAAAAAAGAAAACTAGCAACAATGAGCCAGGGGCGAGAATCGAACTCGCAGTCTCCTCTTTACGAAAGAGTTGCTTTGCCGTTAAGCTACCCTGGCAATTTTTTCTTAATCTGCTCCCAAACATTTTTAAAGAATTGAAAATTGCTTTTTTCTTCTTCGCTTTTTACTTCTTCTCCTTCTTTTTTAATGACAATTACCTGTTCGCCGGGTTTCTGCAAACCTAGCTCTTCCCTTGCCACTTTTTCCAGATAGGCCTCGCTATTAGTATTGCCTAATTCAAAATCAAGTTTTTCCTTTTCTTTGTTCAAACTTTCTGTCGTGGCTTCCAGCTTTTTCAAATCCTTTCCCCCCTTTTCTATTTCCAAAAATATATTAACATTGGTATACACTAAAAAACCAATTAAAACAATCCATAAAAGCACTTTGACTTTTTCCGCTATTTTCTGGAAAACTGACTTTTCTTTTTTTCTTTTTTTTGCTATCATAGGACAATGAGTAAAAAAACAAAGAAAGCTTTTCGGGTTACTTGGATTATTATCGTGGCTTTAGTAATAGTTTCTACCATTATTTCTTTGGTAGCTATTGGCTTTTAAGAGCCAAAGACCTTTAAGAACACTTCCGGGGGTATTTTTACCTCTCCTTTTTCTTTTAACTTCTTTTTACCCTCTTTTTGCTTTTCTAGCAACTTTTTCTTGCGGGTATAATCACCGCCGTACAAAGGAGCAGTTACATCTTTTCTTGTAGCGGCGAGCGTCTCCCGGCTAATTATCTTGCCTCCCACCTTCCCCTGAAGAGGAACACTAAACGATTGTCTGGGCAAAACCTCTTTCAGCTTTTCTACCATTCTTCTGGCCTCGGCATTAACTTTGCGACGAGGCAAAATCCTGGAAAAAGCTTCTTCCTTTTTTCCGTTTATCAAAATCTCCAGCTTGACCAAATCAGCTGGCCGATAACCAATTTCTTTAAAAGTCAAAGAAGCAAACCCTTGAGTAATGTTCAGCAAACTCTCATAAAACTTGCCGATAATTTCTCTCAAAGGCATTTCATAAACCAGCAAGTAGCGATTTTCGCCAAAAGGATAAGAGTCAATATGTTTGCCTTCCAAACTATTGATAAAATCAAAAACCCGGCCGAGATAAGCAGAGCCAATAATAATTCTTACTTCAGCCCAGGGCTCAGAAAAATTTTTAAAATCATCAGACCAGTTGGTCGGGCTGTAAATCAATTCTTCTTTTCCTTGATTGCCTTTGGCCTTAAACAAAACCTGAGGAGAGCTTACCACCAAATCCAGGCCAAACTCTCTTCTCAACCTTTCCATAGTTATTTCAGCGTGCAGAGAACCAAGAAAACCGCAAAGAAAGCCCCGGCCAAAAACATGAAAACTTTGCTGTTCAAAGAACAAAGCTGAATCATTTAATTTCAGTTTCAAAAGAGCTGTTTTCAATAACTCAAAATCAGCCTGCTCTTTGGGATACAAAGAAACAAAAATCTTTGGCTCTGGATTTTTGTATCCCGGCAAAGGGCTGGCCAGCCCTTCTTCTCCCAGCAAAACAATAGTGTCTCCAATTCTTATCTTTTCCGGATCTTTGATGCCAGTGGCGACATAGCCAATTTCTCCTGAACTTAATTCTTGAACCGGAACTCTTTCTGGTTTAAAGATTCCCAGCTCTTTTACTACTCCTTGAGCCTGAGAATTGATAAAATATATTTTATCATTTGTTTTAAGAGAGCCGTCAATTATTCTGATGTTAGAAACAACTCCGAGAAAAGGGTCGTACTGAGAATCAAAGATCAAAGCCCGCAAAGGTTTATCTGAATTGTCTGGAGCACTTTTTACTTTGTCTATTACTTTTTCCAAAAGCAAAACAACGCCCTCCCCTGTTTTGGCTGAAATAGCTGATATTTCTTCTTCAGTGAATCCTAAAAGTTCTTTGATTTCTTTTTTTACTTCTTCGGTCCGCGCCTGAGGAGAATCTATTTTATTAACAGCCGGAATAATCGTCAATCCTTCCTGCTTGGCTAAATCCAAATTAGTAATGGTCTGAGCTTGAATGCCTTTGGTGGCGTCAACCAAAAGAATTGCCCCTTCCACTGCTGCCAAACTTCGCGAAACCTCATAATTAAAATCAATATGGCCGGGAGTGTCAATTAAATTCAAAATCGTCTTCTCTCCTTTAAAAGAATATTCCATTCTTACTGGCGTCATTTTTATAGTAATTCCTTTTTCCCTTTCCAAATCCATGCTGTCCAGATACTGAGGCTTCATTTTATCTTTTTTAACTGTTTCTGTAATTTCTAAAAATCGGTCAGCTAAGGTTGACTTGCCATGATCAATATGACTAATAATGACAAAATTCTTAATTTTCATTTTTTGCCAAAAACTTATCCAAAAAACCGCTCTCTTCTGTTTTTAAAAAATAGCTTGTCAAAAGATAAACAAATCCAGCGACAAGACAGGCGCAGGCAAACCAGATTAATTGACCGAGCAAAGATAAAGACGAAGGCCAATATCTGATAAAAACAAGAAGAACCAAAGCCATGACAACAGTAGAAAACAATATTTTCAAAAAAGAAATTAATACTTTTTTAAATCCAAAATCTCCAACTTTGCGCCAGAAAAAGAAAAGCAGGGTAAAAAACTCAAAAAGCAGACTGATATTAAAA